>NZ_MEBP01000080.1:0-38706 GCF_001722075.1 Salinivibrio sp. SS2
GCAGCACTGTTAAGCAGATGGCTCGTTAATTCCATATGGCAGACCATGCGAACTTGAGGATAGTCTGACGTCGTTGTTTTATTACCGGTTCGGCTAAAAGCCTTATCGTTGTCGGCCGTATCTGGTGTTCGCCAAACTACGCCATCAACAGCATGTAAAGTGAGTCCGTACCAGTCAGGATGTGGGGTCTTCTCATGCCACAATTGCTGAGTTTGGTTGAACACCGCTTCGACTGGCTTGTGCCCCAACTTCTTACGGGCATGGATAACCGCACTCGGCGCAACAAAGGGTTTCTTGCCCGGTAGCAATATATCTAGCTGAGATACCACCTTACTCATCGATAGATGCCGATAAAGTGACATTCCCACAACGCTCCATACCATCAATTCCATGGGGAGCCTACGCTTACGAATCGTCGCGACGCCTGTGTCCTCAAGACATTGGTGAATGAGTTCAGGGCAAAGGAGATCGGATAGACCATTGAGTTGGTCAGCAGAGAATTGATGTATTCGGTCGAGGGCTTGTCTTAAGAACATAAAAAAATCCGAGTGTGCAGAAACACTCGGATTTTGACACCCTCTCAGGATCGTTCAACCGATCATTTTTTGCTTAACTGATCGGCATTACCGCTTGAGCGGTGGTTTTTGTAGGTTGATACCGACAGATCGGTGTCGTTACCACACGTCTTTATCGATTTGCTTGTCCAGTTTCGGGAACTTAGTACGATCAAACGTTGGCTTCTTACCCGCTCGGCGTTGGTCTTCATAATCTTTCATCAACGCAAACGCAATGCCAGATAGTAGCGCAATCGCCACTAAGTTGATCACCGCCATCATACCCATCGATAAGTCAGCAAAACTCCAGATCAACGGCAAGTCAGTAATTGACCCCACCAATACCATAGAGAGAACCGCGATACGGTACAAAGTGATGGCTTTACGACACTTAAAGATATACTCGATGTTAGATTCACCATACGAGTAGTTCGCAATGATAGACGTAAAGGCGAACAACAAAATTGCAATGGCAATAAAGCCTGCACCCCAGTCACCCACTTGGCTCACCAACGCTTCTTGAGTCAGTGCAATGCCGGTAAGACCACTCTCTGGGTCGAGCATGCCAGACATCAAGATAATCGAGGCGGTTGCAGTACAGATCACAATGGTGTCGACAAACACCCCCAACATTTGAACATAGCCTTGTGCAGCAGGGTGGTTAGGCTTAGTAGTGGCTGTTGCTGCGGCATTGGGTGCGGAACCCATACCGGCTTCGTTTGAGAACAGGCCGCGTTTGATACCTTGCATCATTGCTTGCGCAATAGCATAACCCATTGCACCACCGGCAGCTTGTTCAACGCCCAGTGCACTCTTAACGATCATCGAGATAACGGCAGGAAGCTGCTCGATATTCATCGCAACGACAAACAGTGCCACGGCAAGATATGCAAGTGCCATGAACGGAACGATAAGCTCCGCTACACGTGCCACTGAGCGCATGCCACCAAAAATAACCGGTGCGGTGACCAGTGTAATTGCGATCCCGACAGCGAGTTCATTGACCCCAAATGCCGTATTCATTGCAGCGGCAATTGAGTTGGATTGTACCCCGTTAAAGGCCAAGCCGAATGCAATAATCAGACACACGGCGAAAGCGATACCGAGCCAACGCTGACCAAGACCTTTTTCAATGTAATACGCCGGACCACCACGATAGCTGTTGTCTTTGTGGTTGACTTTATAAGCTTGCGCGAGGGTGGACTCGACAAAGCTGGTGGCCATACCGACCAATGCGGTTAACCACATCCAGAAGATAGCGCCAGGGCCACCTAAGTAAATCGCCACAGCGACACCGGCCATGTTTCCGGTACCCACGCGTGCTGCCAAGCTGGTGCTAAATGCTTGGAAAGAGGAAATGCCGCCTGAGGCGCCATCGCGGCTATTGGCCATGAGTTTGAACATGTGACCAAAGTTACGGAATTGAATAAAGCCGGAACGTACAGTGAAGTACAGACCTAGACCAATCAATAAGTAAATCAGTACGCTTCCCCAAAGGAGGCTGTTACCTGTATCGACTATGGACACAAATAGGTTTTCTAGTAGTTCCATCATAAAACTCTGTTTTTCGTCTGTTGGGAGACGCCTTGAGCTTGAAAAGTCGAGTGTTTGCAAAGGTGACGACAAGCGTCAAGGCCGACAACCACTGTCCATGTGACTTAACTGCAGTCCATGCAGGCGAACAGCTGGTCCCCATCTTGAGGGGCGGTTAGGTTGGTGGCCTAACGTGGAACCAGCGTGGTGTGCAACAGCATTTTGAATCCATGCTCGACTGTTGCCAGAGTGCTCTCACGTTAGTTATGCACCTTGATTGAATGAGTAGGTACACAACGCGGAGCGCACCGGATAATACCGATATTTGTGAGACAAAACACTATGAGAAGGGCGGTTTGATTAAAAATTAACCTGCTCAATATGTTGATTTTGGTGATATTGACTGTAAATAAAATGTAATGCTTTTCATGCTAATTACTTGAACTTACGCGATTTAGTAAAATGCTATGTTGCATAAATTTTCGTTAAAAGCGACTAAAGACGGACTATGTCAGCGCGCGTAAAATTGTGATCAAAAACACGTGGGCTTGATGAAAATGTCGCCACACGAATGAAGTGAGCAAGCCATGCCTGCCTAGTTTTGTGTCGATGCGCTGCCTTTTTTATTGAGCAAGTCCGCTTTAACCATGTCAAGCGCTGACAGTGCAACGTCGACATCAATGTGATGGCTTTCGAGCAAATAAATCAGGTCGACGGCGAGCTTAACGTCATCGGGAGCGTTCTCAAGGCCGCTCGGAGTGTGGGATGCGTCTTTGTTCATGAGGGCTCCTTATTGTTTTTCGGTCACGCGTAACGCGGCACGGATCAATTGTTCATGGAGTGGGACGAGGTTGTCGTGATTATCGTGATAACCGCCACCAATGACTGCCGCGACAGGAATTTGGTTGTGCTTGCAACACGAGAGTACGCCTAGATCGCGTTGATAGATACCGTCTGTTGAGACGTCGAGATAGCCGAGCGCATCGTCCCGATGAATGTCGACTCCGGCGTCATAAATGATCATGTCAGGACGATACTGCGCGATGGCGAGTTCGAGCAAGGGCAAAAATGCGCCGAGATAGTCATCATCACCGGTGCCTTTAGGTAGCGGTAAATCGATTGTCGACGGTGGTTTACGGGAGGGGAAATTCTTCTCACAATGAACTGAAAAGGTGATGATATCAGGGTGATCTGCCGCTAACGCAGCTGTTCCATCGCCATGGTGTACGTCACAATCAACAATTAACACCCTATCTATACCACTGTGAGACAATGCGTGGCGTGCCGCAATCATTAAGTCATTAAATAAGCAGAAACCACTGCCAAAATCGTAGTGAGCGTGGTGGTAACCACCGGTTAGATGAATAGCAAGTCCGGTCTCAAGCGCATGGTCAACGGTCAATGTAGTGCCGCCTAACGAGGTAAGACTACGCGTGATTAAGGCCTCACTCCATGGAAAACCGATTCGACGCATTTTGGCCAGCGGTAGCTCGCCTTTGATTAAGTGACTGATATAGCCGTGGTCATGCACGGGTTCGATCACCCGACGGTCTGCCGCTGTCGGCTGATCGAACGTGACTGGCAAGTTGCATGCGCTGAGACGCTCGTATAGAAGGCGGTACTTCTGAAGGGGATACCTATGACCTTCAGGGAGCGGGAAGTCAGAATAAATAGGATGGTAAATCAGAGGTAACACCCTAAGCTCCTTTGTGCTGATTTGCGCGTATTGGCTAATGCCGTAACAGATTTACTATGATGTTGGATTTACCCCGTGCGCCCCTAGGTATTGCGCTCACGATAACTGATGGTACTTTCAATACGCTCGCGAGCTTGGCGGCAACGGGCTAAGCGTTGCTCTAGGGCTAAAACTTGCTTCTGGTAGTCTTGGCGGACTGCCGGAGTGCTTGCTGCATCGACGCTGGCGTTCGCATCTCTGAGCTTGTCTTCCAAGCGTCGTTCCCAATCTTGGTGTTTGGCGAGCTCTTGGTAAAGTTCACCTATGGATTGGCGTCGACGTCCACGGGTCGCTTGTTCTTGTTTACGTAATGGTAGCGTCGCCAGCTCACGTTGCAGTGCACTGATTTGTGCCAATAAGGTTTCACAAATATGTGTCGCTCTTGCTTCGGTCAATAGCCCTTGCTCGTCGTCGCGTCGCATCACATTAAGCAGCCCTTGCGCTTCGTTTACACAAGGGGTAAGCAGCTTGCCTTGGCACTGAAAAAGCTGAATAGAGAACAAAGGCGCGTTTGCTTCTCCGCGACGTCTATCGACCTCAGCGGCACGCTTGGCCAGTTGGTCGAGTAACTGATGCATTGTTTCGAGCTGGGCTTTCATGATGATTAAATTACCTTAAAACCATGCGTCTAATGCAAGCTTACCCGCGAGCACGACCACGGCCGTGACAAAAATCGGACGGATAAATCGGCTACCAAAGCGAATGGCAGAATGGGCCCCAATAAAAGCGCCTAACATTAAGCAGACACCCATGGTCAGTCCGAGTGCCCAGTTAACATGCCCGAGCAGTGCAAAGGCAACCAAGGAAGTGAAATTACTGGTAAAATTCATTGCCTTGGCAAGTCCCGATGACAGCAAAATGTTCATGCGATACATCGACATGGTCGAGACTGTCCAAAACGCGCCCGTTCCAGGCCCTGCCACCCCATCGTAAAAGCCCAGTGAGAGGCCTTGCCCCCATTGCTTAATGGGGAGCTTCGGGCAGGGCGTGGGCAATTTATGGTTATCGACCTTGGGCTGAGGGTGCCATACCGTATAAACCGCAGCGATCAGCACCACCAAAGGAATCGCCTTTTCAAGCCACTCGGTGCTCAATACGTCGACCAACAAAGTGCCTAACGTGGCACCGATTAAGGTCCCCCAAAAGGCATGCTGCCAGAACCGAGGCGAAAAAAGCCGCTTCTTGTAATAGGTAAAGGCCGCGGTGCTTGACGCAAAAGTGGCGGCAAGTTTATTGGTCCCTAAGGCAATATGTGGCGGCAAGCCTAAGGAAAGCAAGGCGGGGACAGTGAGCATTCCACCACCGCCAGCTACCGCATCAATAAAGCCGGCGACAAACGCCGTAAGCCCTAAAATAATTAGGGTAGAGAGGTCAATCAGTTCAAGCATGTGAATTCTTTCTAGTTATTGTTCGACGACGCGCTTAAAGGGTGGTAGCGAGTCGAGTAATGATTGGCCATATCTGCGGGTGATAATACGCCGGTCAAGAAGCACCACTCTACCAGAGTCTTCCTCTTTGCGCAGTAAACGCCCGACCGATTGCACTAGCTTTTTACTTGCCTCGGGAACCGAAATTTGCAAAAACGGATTGCCACCACATTTTTCAATGTATTCGGCGTGGGCCTCTTCCACCGGTGAGGTGGGCACAGCAAAGGGAATTTTTGTAATAATCAAGTTTGTCAGTAGGTTGCCGGGTAAATCTAGCCCTTCAGAAAAACTGCCGGTCCCAAAAATAATACTGGTTTTCCCGGCGGCAACCGCCTTTTTGTGTTGTTCTAACAGTGCACTGCGTGACAGGGTGCCTTGGCAGAGCAGTTGCCATTGATGACGGCGACAGTGCGGCTCCAAGGTTTTAGCCACTTGATGCATTTGCCAATAGGAGGCGAATAGCACCAGTGATGCGGTTTCGCCTTCCAAATACTCAAGCACTTTGTCGCCAAGCACATCGGTAAACTGTTTTGCTTGTGGCTCACAGGGCATCGCAGGCACTATCAGTCTTGCTTGATTGGCATAGTCAAAGGGGGAGGGTAACGCCAAATAGCGCGTGCCATCGTTTTCGCTTAGACCGACTTGGCGACAAAAATAGCTAAACTGATTGAGTGCGCGCAATGTGGCAGAAAACAGTCCGACGCCAGCTGCCCGTGACCACAGCATTTGATCAAGACGCCAGCCGACTTCTAACGGTGAGACGTGGACCCAGCGGTCATCTTCGCGCTCTTGGCAACGCTGTACCCAGCGCGCGAGAGGTGCACCTTTGTTTGCGTTGGGTTGTGCCATCAGTGACCAGACTTTTTCTAGGTTCTCAAGCCGTTGTAAGAAAAAGGCACTTTCCGCAAGCGCAGGGTCGGCGAGCTTGGCCGATATGTCATTTTCTTTCAGTCGCTCGTTGATCAAATCGTGAATTTTCGCCAAGCTCTGGTTGGCTTTTTTACTCGCCTGCTTCAATTGCTGGCAGGGTTCTACCAAGGCGTCAGGCAGTTCGCCATCAACAAAACGGTAGCAGCCATCCTCATTGAGGGGTAAACCACTAATAATTTGGTTGGTGTCGCGTAAAGTGGGGATCAGCACTTGGATCGCGTCTAATAAGCTATCCACGAAGTGGTTTGCGCGCTTCATATCCGCGGTATTACCGAGCTTAACCGTGGCTTGGTTGAGCTTTTCCAGCCATCCAGTCGCCCCGAGTAAACTGGCATTGGCGGCAGAAAAGTCGCGTGCGACCGTCGGCAAATGGTGGGCTTCATCAATCATATAAAGACATTGCTCTGGCTCGGGCAAGATCACCCCGCCACCTAGCTCGAGATCGGCCAGTAACAGACTGTGATTGACGACCACGACATCCGCTTTGTCCATCGCCTCGCGCGCTTTGGCGAAGGGGCACTGACGATGAGCGTGCAACCCAGCGTGGCAAGTATGTTTGTCCGATACAATGGCTTGCCAGAGATGATCGGCAATCGGCTTGGGCCAGCTATCGCGGTCGCCATCCCACTTTCCTCGGCTGAATGCTGAGTACATGTCATTGAGTAGCCATTGCTCGTTTTGCTTGGGCTTTTGGGTGAACAGCGCGCCTTGGATGCTGTCTGTATCCGCCACCGCACTCAATTTGTGTGCACAGCAATATCGTTGACGCCCTTTTGCCAGAATAAAATCAAACGGTTTTGGGCAGATGCGACGAAAAAATGGAATGTCTTTATTGGCTAACTGCTCTTGCAAAGCCACTGTCGCGGTCGAAATCACCACTTTTTTATTGTTGTTTAGCGCAAAGGGGATGGCCCCCATAAGATAGGCCATCGATTTGCCCACACCCGTACCCGCCTCCGCCACAAATAGCCGGCGCTTGTTGTCGTAATCGCCTGCTAGCGTTTTTGCAAGCTCTGCCACGAGATAGTTTTGTACCTTTCTAGGGACAAAATGGGGAAGTTGCGCTTGTAGGGTTTGATAGCAGGCGCGGATGTCTGATTTTACGGCAGGGCTGAGCATCAATATGTCCGGCTTAAGGGAGAATGGCGCGCAGTATAGCACGACTCAAAAACGTGAAAACGATCCCGAACTGCAAGATTTCTTTACATTAATGAGATCCCAATCACGAATTTATATTGAACCAATTTGCTCTATCTTGCTGTTCTGTTTGTTTTTCGGGAAAGCACCACTTTTAAGCTATTGAATGGTTTTTTATTCTGTTTTTATGTTTTTTTTGTTATATTTTAGTTTTTTGTTCTAATATTGGTTGTGGTTAAATTTCATCAAAATTGATTAATGATTAGCCGTGGAGTGTGATCTCCATTCACGGCGGCTCTCTAAATCTTTGTTTTTCAAGTCTCGTGGGTTATGATCTACGCGATTTCGGGCCAGTTGACAGAACCAAGATTGTTCTGCACGATTAGCCACGAAGTTTCAGTGGATTGGCATTTTGTTCTTTGTAGCATTATGACAGCCACCATATAACAGAGTTCCATAAAGGAACTCATAATGACTAAATAGAAAAGGCAGTGGATTAACCATGAAAAAGACTATTCTAGCAATGGCAGTTCCAGCTCTGCTGGCTGCTGGCTCAGCATCTGCAAGCATCAACCTATATGACGCAGACGGCGTTAAAGTAGACCTATCTGGTGCAGCTGAAGTTCAGTACTTCCAAGATATCGGCAATGACAAAGATGGTATGTGGCGTCTAGATGACGGCGACCTTGCTGTTAATACTGAAGTTGCAGTGTCGCCTGAAATGAGCGTACTGGCTGGTATGTCATTTGAGTTCGAATCCGAGGAAGCTCTTACTGAAAATCCAACAAACGGTAACGTTGAAAATAAAGAGCTGTATGTTGGTTTTAAAAGCGATAGCTTCGGCCAAATTACCTTCGGTCGCCAATATCTGCTGAGTGATGACATCGGCATCA
The DNA here is from genome assembly GCF_001722075.1 of Salinivibrio sp. SS2. Taxonomy (NCBI): domain Bacteria; kingdom Pseudomonadati; phylum Pseudomonadota; class Gammaproteobacteria; order Vibrionales; family Vibrionaceae; genus Salinivibrio; species Salinivibrio sp. SS2. Next base: position 8,210 of record NZ_MEBP01000080.1, read on the forward strand.
CGAAGGACTATGAGCTATCAAAAGTTTCATTTGGCGTTGAAGAAACCAGCCACGGTGACCAAGTTGCTAAATACATTTATGACAACGGTACCCTTTATGGTGGTGTATCAACATATCAGAAGAGCGATGGCGAAGACGACGGTACTGCAGAGCTGTCTGTTGTTGATGCTCGTCTAGGCTACCGCGTAGCTGACTTCGACGTCCGTGGTTACTATTACAAAGCTGACGACGGTAGTGTTAAGATCGGCAATGCCACTACTGCTACTGCAGTAGATGTTACTGGCTATCAGTTCGAAGTTGAGTATGCGGGCATTGAGAACGTGAGCCTAGCAGCTTCATACGGTAACGTACAAGCAGACGCGATTGGTGGTGCAAACGACGTTATTAACACAGACGCCTTCTCGTTAGCAGCTGACTACACCATGGGTAACACTACGTTTGCCGCTGGTTGGGATCGCCAAGATCCTGAGAAAGGTGACAACGTCAATGGTTACTACGCAAACGTAACTTATGCACTGCATAGCAATGCAAAGGTTTATGCTGAAATCGGCGATACTAACGCAGATAATGCTGACCTAGGCTACGTTGCAGGTATGGAAGTTAAGTTCTAATCGAGCTTAACGATACCGCTACAGTATGTAGCACTCGTTTTAAAAAGCCGCCCTCGGGCGGCTTTTTTATTCATGGTTTTGGCGAATCAGTGAGAAAAGAATAATGAAGCAGTTGAAATGGGCTGGGCTAGCGCTGGGGGTTACCCTGTTATCAGGTGTCGCTCAGGCCGCAACGATTACCTCAGCACGGGGTGTCGAGTTTTTAGTGATTGACGGCACCGAAGTGGAATTTGACAGCTGGGCGCCTCAGCAAAGTGTTGAACTAAGCGATGGCACACACCAGTTAGTGATGCGCTATGAAGGGGAAGTGAAGCGCGGCAGTAAAGATGTAGTCTTTACCTCTCGTCCTTATATATTTGAAATAAATGTAGATGGGCGCGATGCGACACTCAATATTGATACCAATCTACGGGTGCATAGTCAGGCAACTAACTATTTTGCTTCAGGCCCACAATGGCAAGCGGAGTTTGAGAGTGGCGAGGTGATGCCGTTGAACGCGACTGAGCTTAAAGGTGACGGCTTTGCTGCATACGCGGATATGGAAGCGTTAGTGGCTGACTATAACCGTGCCAATGGCATTATTTTCGACCAAGGTGAAAGCAAAAACCTCAATGATGTTTTGGTCGAAGTGGATGAGGAAGGCAAAGCATCCATCAAGGGCGATGCGCTCTCACAACTTAAACTTTGGTATACCAAAGCTAGCGATCAAGAACGCAAGTCTTTCCGCCGCTGGATTATTGACCAAGAATAATGTGGCTTCGTTTGACGCAAACGCAAAAAAAAGCCCAGCCAAAGCTGGGCGTTCGTCGCTTAAACAGCGAGAGATAGGCTACAAGCGAAAGTAGACCGACACAGCATCACCGATTTAGTGAGGGTCCGTCGCAACACGACGCTGCGCGGGATCGTGATGGTAATAATTTGATGTACGACATTGAGGACAACGTTGCTCTGCCGCATCGTGCATCAAATCACTGAGCGGTATTTGGCTCTCACAATCGGCGCACAGGCCGTAGATTTCCAAATCCATGGCACACAAAGAGGCGTCCACTTTCTCCAAACGATCGCCGAGGCAACGAATCGCGCCTGGCAGGCTTTGACTTTCTTTAATTAAGTCAGTCACATTGAGATTATCGCATTCCTTTTCCCAATCTTCTCGTAATCGAGTGGTTAAGGTTGCGATCAGCTCCGCTTGCTCGGTTTCGAGCTCACGCCGAAGCTGTGCGAGGGTTTTTGTATCCATGGTCAGTTCGCTTGATTGGCTGAAATGACGTTTATCATGGATCACCCACCCCACTTGTTACCCTGATGTAAATCAAGAATAGCGATAAAACCTTACAAAAGGTCCGTTTTTAGCGCTCGAAAGCTGAGCTATAGTAGCGCTTCACCGTTGTTAAGTTGTTGTGAGTAGAGATAACAAAATGGAACATGATTTTAAAGAGCCGTATAGTCTGAAGTATTTCATTGGATTTTTACTGGTACTCCTTATTCCCACTTTGCCAGCCAGCCTGACTTGGATTGGTATTGTATTTGGTCGTTAATTATCCTGGTGGACCGCGTTCAACGGTTAAATGCGGTATTGTGCTGTACTGGCCGGGTGAGGGTCACTACACTTGTTAATGTGTTTCATTTCACTGTCAGGCCAGAACTTTGCGAGACCACAGCATGCAACACTCACTGCCACCTTCTTCCCCCCGTTGGCGCTGGCTTTGGAATAGCCTTGGTTGGCTGTGGGTCGGTTTAGGCACAGCGGGTATTTTTTTACCGGTGCTACCGACGACGCCGTTTTTACTACTCGCGAGTGGCTGCTTTATGCGTGGTTCGCCTCGTATTGCTAACTGGCTGCATGCACATCCCACCTTTGGGCCTATCTTGACTGATTGGTATCAAAAACGCGCCATTAGCCGTAAGGTAAAAATACGGGCCACCGTGATGATACTGGCCAGTTTCACTTTTTCTATTTATATCGTCAGCTTTGCTTGGCTAAAAATCATGCTGCTAATTTGCTTAATTGTGCTGTTATGCTGGTTTCTCCGTCTGCCTGAGACAGAATCTGTTGCCGCCTCGGCTGAAAATTCATAACATTGCGGTTTGCGTTTTTTTACCGGCGAGTATTGGCCATGAGCAACGACAGCTTGAATGTCATTAAACAAAGCATCAAAACCATTCCTGATTACCCAAAGCCCGGGATCCTTTTTCGCGACGTAACCAGCTTGATGGAAGATCCAATCGCCTATCAGGCAACCATAGATACACTCGCGAACCAGTATCGTGACATGGGGTTCACCAAAATCATCGGTACCGAATCGCGCGGTTTTTTATTTGGTGCCCCGCTGGCACTGGCGATGAGATTGCCGTTCGTCCCGGTACGAAAACCCGGTAAGCTACCCCGTGAAGTTATTAGTGAAAGCTACCAACTTGAATATGGCGAAGACACGCTAGAAATTCATCGTGACGCGATTAGCAGCGGTGATAACGTGCTTGTCATTGATGACTTACTGGCGACCGGTGGTACCATTGAGGCGACAGTAAAACTTGTGCGTCGTCTGGGCGGTGAGGTGAAGCATGCGGGCTTTGTCATCAGCCTACCCGATATTGGTGGTGAGGATAAACTTGCTCAAATGGGTGTTAACGTATTCAGCCTGTGCCAATTTGACGGTCACTAGCCTCTCTCCATACTGGGGCGTTGTGCGCCCTTGTTACGCTCCGCCTCATTGGATATTCAAATAGGAAGCCGAGAAACATGAGTTATCAAGTACTCGCACGTAAATGGCGGCCACATAGCTTTGATACCGTGGCAGGGCAGCAACATGTACTGACTGCGCTTGCCAACGCACTTGACCACGACCGTTTGCATCATGCTTACTTATTTAGCGGTACCCGTGGGGTAGGTAAAACCACCATCGCGCGTATTTTTGCCAAGGGGCTGAATTGCGAGCAAGGTGTCTCTTCATCACCTTGTGGTCAGTGTCAAACGTGCCGAGAGATTGATGAAGGGCGTTATGTCGATTTATTAGAGATCGATGCGGCATCGCGCACCAAGGTTGAAGATACCCGTGAGTTACTGGATAACGTTCAGTACAAGCCCGCGCGTGGTCGCTATAAGGTGTATTTGATTGACGAAGTTCATATGTTGTCTCGTCATAGTTTCAATGCACTGCTCAAAACGCTGGAAGAGCCGCCTGAGTATGTGAAATTCCTATTGGCCACGACGGATCCGCAAAAGCTGCCGGTGACTATCCTGTCACGCTGTTTGCAATTTCACTTAAAGCATTTCGATGCCAGCCAAATTCAAACCCAGTTAGAAACCATTTTGGCGCAAGAGGGCGTAGATGCTGAATCGCGTGCGTTGATGCTACTTTCTCGCGCGGCTGAAGGCAGCATGCGTGATGCTCTGAGCTTAACTGACCAAGCGATTGCGCTAGGCAACGGTCAAATTACTACGGCATCGGTTAGCGACATGCTAGGTACACTGAGCACCGATCACGCATTGTTGCTGCTTGAGGCGCTGGTTAACCATGATGCGGTGGAGCTGATGAGTGCCTTAGAGCAGATTGCGCACATTGGCGTTGAATGGGACGGTTTACTCAAAGAGCTGGCTGGGCAACTGCATCAAATCGCCTTACTGCAAGCGTTACCTAATACGCATAGCGAGGCGTCACCGGACAAAGCACGCTTGCATGCACTGGCGACCCGACTATCGCCCCAAGATGTGCAATTGTGCTATCAAATGGCGCTGCAGGGTCGTCAAGATTTACCGTATGCTCCCGATGGACGTGCGGGACTGGAAATGGTGTTGTTGCGGATGTTGGCATTCCAGCCGGTCAAAACTGTCCCCTATGAACCCAAGGCGATTTCTGTGCCGGCCCAAGCCCCTCAAACGCAACAGGCTGCGACTCAGAAACCGCACACCGATCCGTCTCAGGCGATTGGGGCGTTAAAAGCGCAGGTGCAGCAAGCAACATCGGCTCCAAGGGAGCAGACTGCGCCAGCTCCCCAATCGGCGCCACATCAATCACAACCTGAGCCACAGGCGCAACAGCCAGCGTCGACGCAGCCGGATAGGGCGGAGGAAGCACAGGCTACCCCTCAATCTGCGGCATCCAGTTTGATTCAGGCGCGGAATCAACTTCGTAGTCGTATGAAACGTCAATCGAGTCAGACGGATAACACGCCAAAAAAGACTGAACGGACATCGGCCAAGCAAGATGCGCTGTCAGTGCTGGATCGTATTACTGCGAATACCCAGCCTGCGTCGCCGGTGTCCGACTCGTCTTTTGAGCAAGCGCCGGCGGCATTGTCTCATCAAAAAACGGCTGAAACGGCGCCGGTGTCTGACGAGCCTTATCAATGGACGCCGACTCAACCGCAGCCCGAGAAAGAAACAGCCACGCATTTAACGCCAAATGCGCTGAAAAAGGCGCTAGAGCATGAAAAAACACCAGCGATGCGGGATAAGCTTGTCCAAGAAGCGAACGCGGAGGATCACTGGTGTGCGTTGGCAGACAGTTTGGCGGTACCGCGCTTGGTGAAGCAAATGGCACTGAATGCGTCGATGGTGCGTGAGGGCAATACGGTGGTGTTGACCTTACGTCCTGATCAGGCTCACCTCAATAAAGAAAAAGCACAACAACAGCTCGCACAGGCCTTGTCTCAGGCCCTAAATGCCCCCATAACATTGGAAGTCCATTTAGGCGATAGCGGGCGAACGCCATTAGAGTGGCGAGAACATCTCTATCAACAAAAATTAGCGCAGGCGACACAGAGCTTGCATAATGATCCGAATGTCGGTTTTATTCTTCAGCGTTTTGCTGCGGAACTGGATGAAGACAGCATTCGACCAATTTAGAACACCTAACCAAGAGAGAGAATTATGTTTGGTAAAGGCGGAATGGGTAACCTGATGAAGCAGGCGCAGCAAATGCAAGAGCGCATGCAAAAAGTTCAGGAAGAAATTGCCAATATGGAAGTCACCGGTGAGTCGGGCGCAGGCATGGTAAAAGTCACCATGACGGGTAGCCATAGCGTTCGTCGAGTTGAAATCGATGACAGCCTAATGGAAGACGACAAAGACATGCTGGAAGATCTGATTGCAGCTGCATTCAATGACGCAGCACGTCGTGCCGAAGAGCAGCAAAAAGAGAAAATGGCCGAAGTGACAGGTGGTATGCAGTTACCACCAGGCATGAAAATGCCGTTTTAATCCATGCGTACCAGTCAGTTACTTGAACAACTGATGGACGCGCTGCGCTGCTTACCTGGGGTCGGCCCCAAATCAGCGCAGCGTATGGCCTATCATCTGCTTCAACGCAATCGTCAAGGTGGTATCGAGTTGGCGCAAGCGCTGACTGCAGCGATGACAGAGATTGGTCACTGCAGCCAGTGTCGAACTTTCACTGAAGAAGAGGTTTGTGCGATTTGTGACAATCCTCGACGTCAGCAAACGGGGTTAATTTGTGTGGTTGAAAGCCCTGCGGATATCGCTGCGGTTGAAGCCACCGGGCAATATTCTGGGCGTTACTTTGTGCTAATGGGGCATTTGTCGCCATTAGATGGTATTGGCCCTGCCGATATCGGCTTAGACGTGTTGGAAAAACGCCTCACGCATGAGCCCATTGAAGAATTGATCCTCGCTACCAACCCAACCGTTGAAGGCGAAGCTACGGCGCAATATATTGCCGAGCTGTGTCGAGAACACGATGTGCAAGCCAGCCGTATTGCCCACGGTGTGCCTATGGGTGGAGAGCTTGAGTTGGTGGACGGTACCACACTGTCACACTCGATCATTGGCCGGCAGCGCTTAAGCTATAACTAGCTGAGAATCATGACGCGCGGTACTGTGACGCACTAATCTTTAAGCCTGACTTGGTCAGGCTTTTCTTTTTTCTCCGCTTTGACGAGCAAATGTGCAATCAATCATTTGTTTGTTGACAAACTAGTCGTTAAACGCTGTTGTGTAAGCACTCATTACTAAACGTGCTTAACGTATGAAGCGTCTTCTCTCTTTCTTTCTTGTAAACTTCTTTCTCGCAAGCGCATTGGTCAGTAACTTGGCTCAGGCCGAGCCAGTCAAGCGCTCAAAATCGGGCATTTGTCACGACACCAATAGTCCTTATTACACCCGCGTCACGCGATTTACCGCATTCGATTCGCTGTCAGCCTGTCTTGAGGCAGGCGGGCGCTTACCTAAGCGTGCGACGTCTTCTCCAAAAGCGCTTGTCCATCAAGAAACCAAAGCGGCGTTGCATGATGGGCGTCCTTTCTCTGGACCCTACCAGCGAGACCATTGGCCCCATTGGTTGGATGAGGACAAAGATTGCCAAAACACCCGTGCTGAAGTCCTGATTGCCCGGAGCCAAGTGCCTGTGACCTACACACGGGATAATCGTTGCACGGTTGCCACGGGATTATGGGTTGGCGCGTTGACGGGCCAGTCGTTTACCCAAGCCAGTGATGTCGACATTGATCACCTTGTGCCATTGAAGTGGGCCCACGGTCACGGTGGCGAGTTATGGTCTCGGAAGAAAAAAGCCCAATTTGCTAATGACCCCGACAACCTGCTGATCGCCGATGATGCGCTGAATGCACAAAAAGGCGCGAAAGGGCCAGATGAATGGCTACCACCGGTCGAGACACTGCGTTGTGACTATGTCTATCGTTTTGATCGTATCGTCGCCCGTTACCAACTCCACTACGTGCCCAGTGAGCGCGAGGCCGTGAACCATTGGCTTGCTGCCTGTGGTTACGGGCCGCGGGGATAGCAAGGCGCAGGGCTGGGTCAACTTGTGGCTGCTTTGCTTGATGACGCGAATAGATGACTAAGTGATTTATTTTTGGTCAGTTAAGCCTTGAAAGCGTCGCAAGCGGCCCCTATATCCAAAGAGACTTTATCCAATTCGTCATCAGGTAGTCCGCTTCGGGCTCACTTGGCGTTTAATTATCATAGCTTTAGGTAGATTGACATGAGCGTGAAAACCCCAGAAAAACACCAGTTTGGCTCTGATACATCCAAGCTGTTGCAATTGATGATCCATTCACTCTACTCAAACAAAGAGATTTTCCTGCGTGAGCTGGTCTCGAATGCGTCAGACGCGGCTGACAAGCTTCGTTTTAAAGCACTTTCGGCCCCTGAATTGTACGAAAATGATGGGGATTTACGCGTACGCCTCTCAGTAGACAAGGATGCAGGTACGCTGACTATCTCTGATAACGGCATTGGTATGAGCCGAGATGATGTGATCGCCAACCTTGGGACCATCGCTAAGTCAGGGACAGAAGAGTTTCTAAAGCAACTCAATGAAGATCAAAGCAAAGATTCCAACTTGATTGGTCAGTTTGGCGTGGGCTTTTATTCTGCCTTTATCGTTGCCGACAAGGTGACCGTCCACACCCGTGCTGCCGGTTTGGCGGCAGACCAAGCCGTGTGCTGGGAATCTACGGGTGAGGGCGAATACACCCTAGAGCCTATCGAGAAAGCTGAACGCGGCACCGATATTATCTTGCATCTGAATGACGATGAGAAAGAATTCCTCAACGACTGGCGCCTGCGCGAGGTGATTGGCAAATACTCTGATCACATCGGTATTCCGGTTGAAATGTGGACTGTCGAAAAAGACGATGAAGGCAAGGAAACTGGCGAAGGCAAATGGGAAAAGGTCAATAAAGCTCAAGCTTTGTGGACCCGCTCTAAATCAGACATTAGCGCTGACGAGTATAAAGAGTTTTATAAGCACGTCTCACACGATTTCGCGGAGCCACTGACATGGAGCCACAACCGTGTCGAAGGTAAAAATGACTACACAAGCTTGCTATATGTCCCGTCGAAAGCACCGTGGGATCTGTTCAACCGTGAACACAAACACGGTTTGAAACTGTACGTGCAACGCGTGTTCATTATGGATGATGCGTCGCAATTTATGCCAAGTTACTTGCGCTTTATCCGTGGTCTGATTGACTCGAACGATCTGCCGCTCAACGTCTCTCGTGAGATCTTGCAAGATAATAAGATCACTCAATCACTGCGCAGTGCTTGCACTAAGCGCGTGCTATCTATGCTCGAGAAGCTGGCTAAAAACGACGCGGAGAAGTATCAAACCTTCTGGCGTGAGTTTGGTCTGGTACTTAAAGAAGGTCCGGCTGAAGACTTTGGCAACAAAGAAAAAATTGCGGGCTTGTTGCGTTTTGCATCGACGCACGAAGACAGTGCGGAGCAAACCGTTTCATTGGCGGACTACGTGTCGCGCATGAAAGACGAGCAGGAGAAGATTTACTACATCACCGCAGATAGCTACAACGCTGCGAAGCACAGCCCTCACCTTGAGCAATTCAAGGCTAAAGGCATTGAAGTTATCTTGATGTACGATCGCATCGATGAGTGGCTGATGAGCTATCTCACTGAGTTTGATGGTAAGCAATTCCAAGCGATTACCAAAGCAGACCTCGATCTTAGCCTGTTTGACGACGAAGAAGCCAAAGCCAAGCGTGAAGAAACCGAAAAAGCGTTTGAGTCTGTGGTCGAGCGCGTGAAGTCTCATTTAGGTGAGCGCGTGAAAGATGTTCGTCCGACGTTCAAACTATCCGGCACGCCTGCGGTCGTGGTGACTGACCAATTTGAGATGGGTACCCAGATGGCGAAACTGCTCGAAGCGGCTGGGCAACAAGCGCCGGAAGTGAAATATATCTTCGAGCTCAACCCAGAGCATGATCTTGTCAAGCGTATGGCGGATGAGAGCGATGAAGAGAAGTTTGGTACTTGGGTAGAAATGCTGCTAGGCCAAGCGATGCTGGCAGAAAAAGGAAGCATGGATGATCCGTCTGAGTTCTTGGCGTCGGTGAACAAGCTTCTGACTAAGGTATAATCGACAACGCGCTGTGAAAGCGACATACTGAACAGCGACCAACAAGCCCGGCCGGATTGCCGGGCTTGATAGCGTTTCGTGAAGCGTGTATGTTTCGGGTCTTTGCGAATAGACGCAGTTTTACGAAACTCCAAAAACGATAAAAGGGGATCACTATGCGCATCATTCTGTTGGGTGCACCGGGCGCGGGTAAAGGGACGCAAGCGCAGTTCATCATGGAAAAATACGGGATTCCGCAGATTTCTACCGGTGACATGCTGCGCGCCGCGATTAAAGCGGGCACTGAGCTGGGCAAACAAGCCAAAGCGGTTATTGATGCTGGCGAGCTGGTGTCGGATGACATCATTCTGGGTCTGGTTAAAGAGCGTATCTCGCAAGATGATTGTGCCAAAGGGTTCTTGCTAGATGGGTTCCCACGTACAATTCCACAAGCGGATGGCCTAAAAGAAATCGGTGTTGCGATTGATTACGTGCTCGAGTTTGACGTGCCAGACGATGTGATTGTGGAGCGTATGAGTGGTCGTCGTGCTCACTTGGCTTCAGGCCGCACCTACCACGTGGTGTATAACCCACCAAAAGTGGAAGGCAAAGACGATGTGACTGGCGAAGAGCTAGTTGTTCGTGATGACGACAAAGAAGAAACAGTGCGTGCGCGTCTGAAGGTTTACCATAATCAAACCGCGCCTTTGATTGCTTACTACAAAAAAGAAGCAGATGCAGGCAATACGCAGTACTTCACCTTTGACGGCACCCAAGCGGTGGCAGACGTCAGTGTTGAGATTGAAAAAGCCCTAGGCTAACTCTGGATGTTCTCCCAAGGAGAAGATTGAGTATATCGATTGCAGAAACCGGAGCAGACGATTAGTCGCTCCGGTTTTTTTATGGCAAGCTAGCCCAAAATCAAATTGTTACCGTACTGGTTTGGGTAAATCGTATATACGCCAGTCTGTTCTAAGATTGCCGCCAAGGAATACAATCAAAATGACGGAAAAACACAATCAAGTCGGTGTGCTATTGGTCAACCTCGGAACCCCAGAAGCGCCGACCTCACAGTCAGTGAAAGCCTTTCTTTCTGAATTTCTACATGATCATCGTGTGGTTGATTTAACCCGTTGGTTATGGTGCCCATTATTACATGGCGTGATACTGCCGATTCGTTCACCGAAAGTGGCTAAGCTGTATCAAAGTATTTGGATGGAGGAGGGATCACCACTGATGGTGTATGCCAAGCGTCAGCAAAAAGCGCTGGCTGAACAGGTGTCGGTTCCGGTTGCGCTTGGAATGACCTACGGTAATCCGTCGATTGCCCAAGGGCTTGATGAGCTGCAAGCAAAGGGCTGTGATAAGGTGTTGGTTTTGCCGCTTTATCCACAATATTCTGCCACCACCACCGCCGCGGTTTTCGATAAAGTGGCTAAATCATTGAAAGGGCGCCCAGTGATCCCTGCGTTGCAGTATGTGAACCACTATCATGATCACCCGCTTTATCAAGCCGCGTTAGCCCACTCGGTGAAGCAGCATTGGCAAGCGCATGGGAAAGGTGACTTGCTACTTTGTTCTTATCACGGCATACCGCAGCGTTTTGCCGATAATGGCGACCCTTATCCTCGGCACTGTGAGCAAACCACATCGCTGCTGCAAGTGGAACTCGGGCTTGCGGATAACGAGATCATGATGACCTATCAGTCCCGTTTCGGACGAGAAGAGTGGCTCAAGCCTTACACCGATAAGACCTTAGAGACGTTACCCAGCAAAGGGGTGAAAACCCTCGATATTATGACCCCAGCTTTTTCGGCTGACTGCCTTGAAACCCTAGAAGAAATTGCTGAGCAATGTCGTGACACCTTCCTCGAGGCAGGTGGCGAACGCTTCCGATTTATTCCATGCTTAAACGACGATGAGGCTCATATTCACCTGATGGCGTCGCTGGTGGCCCAACATACACAAGGTTGGTAGGGCAATAAATTTCATCGTGTAGACGCTACGCATGCGCGAATTCTGTGATAGAATTCGCGCCTCCCTTCCATTAGCTAGTTACACGAACCATGAAATTTCCAGGACAACGCAAGTCTAAGCACTATTTTCCGGTTCACGCCCGTGATCCTTTGCTCAACCCAGCCAGCGAACGTGGCTTTAAGCGCCCGCACGTGATTGGTATCGACCAAACCTTGGTCGACATTGAAGCAAAAGTGCCTGATGAATTTCTGGAGCGGTATCAGTTAAGTAAAGGGCACTCGCTCGTCATCGACGATGAGCGCGCAGAAGCACTGTATCAAGAATTGAAAGACAACAACCTTGTCACTCATGAGTTTGCGGGTGGCACTATCGGTAACACCTTGCACAACTATTCAGCGCTGGCGGATGACCAATCTATCTTGCTGGGGGTGATGAGCCAAGATATTCGAATTGGTAGCTATTCTTACCGCTACCTGTGCAACACCTCAAGCCGGATGGATCTTAATTACCTGCAGCCGGTGCAAGGCCCGATTGGTCGTTGCTACGCGTTGATTGGCGATTGTGGTGAGCGTACGTTCGCCATCAACGAAGGCTTGATGAACCAACTCCACCCTGATTCGATTCCTGAGCATATCTTTGAAAACGCTTCTGCGTTGGTACTCACTGCGTATTTGGTTCGCTGTAAAGAAGGGGATCCAATGCCGCAAGCGACCATGCGCGCCATTGAATATGCGAAAAAGCACAACGTGCCCGTGGTTATGACGCTTGGCACCAAGTTTGTGATTGAGCAAAACCCACAATGGTGGCGTGACTTTCTTTCCGAGCACGTTAGCGTCGTGGCGATGAATGAAGATGAAGGTGAAGCCTTAACTGGTGAGAGCGATCCGCTCTTGGCGGCCGATGCTGCACTACAGTGGGTGGATATGGTGTTGTGTACTGCTGGGCCAATTGGTTTGTATATGGCCGGTTACACCGAGGATAAGTCTAAACGTCAAACCACCTTGCCGTTGCTGCCAGGTGCGATTCCTGAATTCAACATGTATGAATTCAGCCGTCCGATGATGAAAGCGGACTGCGAAACGCCGATTAAAATTTATTCTCACATTGCTCCCTATATGGGGGGGCCTGAGCGGATTAAGAACACCAATGGTGCTGGAGATGGTGCTCTATCAGCGTTGCTGCATGATATGTCTGCGAACCGCTATCATCGTGACAATGTGCCCAATTCGAGTAAGCACCAATATCCATTTATGACCTACTCCTCTTTCTCGCAAGTGTGCAAGTATGCCAACCGCGTCAGCTATGAAGTGTTGGCGCAGCACTCACCGCGTTTATCACGTGGGCTGCCAGAGCGAGAGGATAGCCTTGAAGAGGCGTATTGGGAGCGATAAGCCGCTAGAAAAAAACCGCCAATCGGCGGTTTTTTTGTTTCTAATCGATGGTGTGCCCATCATTTTGCGATTACTGATACGCTTTTTCGTGCACAGTGCGTACGGCACGACCAGACGGATCAGCTTGGTTTTTGAAAGACTCATCCCACTCAATCGCTTTAGCACTTGAGCACGCGATTGACGGGCCGCCCGGCACGCATTTCGCCGCATCGTCGAGCGGGAAGAGCTCTGCAAAGATCTCGCGGTACATATACGCCTCTTTAGTGGTTGGCGTGTTATAAGGGAACCGGAAAGCCGCGGTCTCGAGCTGCTGATCCGTCACCTTCTCTTCGGCAATCGCTTTTAAGGTATCAATCCAACCATATCCAACGCCATCACTGAATTGCTCTTTTTGGCGCCATGCTACCGAATCAGGAAGTAAGTCTCCAAAGCATTCGCGGATAATGTGCTTTTCCATTTTTCCGTTGCCACACATCTTATCGTCTGGCTTGATCTGCATCGCCACTTCTAAGAAGGCTTTGTCGAGGAAAGGTACGCGTGCTTCCACGCCCCATGCTGCCATGGATTTGTTGGCACGTGCGCAGTCAAACATGTTGAGAGCAAGTAACTTACGCACCGTTTCTTCGTGAAACTCTTTAGCGCTTGGGGCTTTATGGAAGTATAAATACCCTCCAAACACTTCATCGGCACCTTCACCGGAGAGCACCATTTTGATTCCCATCGCGCGGATCTTACGAGACATCAGGTACATCGGCGTGGAGGCACGGATCGTGGTGACGTCATAGGTTTCGATGTGATAAATCACGTCACGAATCGCATCCAGCCCTTCTTGAATGGTGTAGGTAAACTCATGATGAACCGTGCCAAGATGATCCGCCACTTCCTTGGCAGCTTTCAAATCGGGGGCGCCTTCAAGGCCGATAGCAAACGAGTGAAGACGAGGCCACCATGCTTGGCTTTGATCGTCATCTTCGATGCGGTTGGCAGCAAACTGTTTGGTGATGGCAGAAATCACGGACGAGTCGAGTCCACCAGAAAGCAATACGCCGTAAGGTACGTCGGTCATCAGTTGGCGGTGAACTGCGGCTTCGAGTGCTTCTTTCAACGCCGCTTTATCGGTTGTGTTTTCTTTCACACTGTCATAGTCCATCCAATCACGCTTGTAATAGCGCACCGGCTCGCCTTGTTTACTCCATAGGAAATGGCCCGGAGGAAATTCACTGATGCTCTTGCACACTGGCGTTAAGGCTTTCATTTCCGAAGCCACGTAGTAGTTGCCGTGTTCATCATGACCGTGGTAAAGCGGAATAATACCAATGTGGTCACGGCCAATCAGGTAGGCATCTTGCTCCTCATCATAAAGGATAAACGCGAAGATACCGTTGAGGTAGTCAAGCAGCTCAGGGCCTTTTTGCTGATACAAAGCGAGAATGATTTCGCAATCCGACTCGGTTTGAAATGGATAGTCAGGAGCAAACTCAGCACGCAATTCTTTGTGGTTGTAAATTTCGCCATTGACCGCTAATGCTTGGGTTTTATCTTGGTTATATAAAGGCTGGGCCCCACTGTTTAGATCGACAATCGCTAAACGCTCATGGACCAAAATAGCTTTCTCGGATGAGTAAATACCCGACCAGTCAGGACCACGGTGACGCATGGTTTTGGACATCTTTAAAGCTACTTCACGGAGCTGCTGTGGGTCGGTTTTTATATCAAGCACCCCAAACACTGAACACATACTTTCCTCTCAAATTCATCAAGCCAACAAGGCGATAACAGGTTGACAACCACTCTGCCTTGCACGGTCAGGATAGACAAGCCTCAAAAAGCATTTCTTTATCAAAAAGCCTCTTTGGGTGAATGTTATTCGAAATAAAATCCTATTTACCGAATGAAATTTAATTACGGTGCAGTGTGTGTACAAAATGACTATACATCGATGAAAAAAGCCGCTCGAAAGAGCGGCCTGGGTATTGGAATAACGGTGGGTTAGGCGTTGTTGGCTGGCGTGGTAAACTGCTCTCGCACATGTCGAGCAAATCCACTACCGGCCTCTTGATAGATATTGAACGCTTCGTCAACGCCGAGCGCTTTGAGCTGCTCAATTTCATCCTCATATTTTGCAATGGCGGCGACCTTGCCCTTAAAGTTGGTTTGCCGGATTTGCTCTAGCGCAAGCATATTGGCCTGACTGTGTGGCATTGCCAGTAAGATTAATTTGATCTGCCCATCAGAAATGGCGCGTGACCAAAAGTCAGGATCGGTGGCATCGCCAAGAATCGCACGTCGTCCTTCCTCTTGATGGCGTGCCACTGAATCTTCTCGGTTATCAATGCCAATAATGGGTTGGTGATGAGTGGCAGAGAGCTCGTCATACGCCCCTGAACCAATTCGACCCATTCCAAGCACCAGAATTGAGGCATCACCGAGATTGATCAGCTGATCACTAGGATGAAGCTTATCGGGGTGTTTGTCTTTTAACCACTGCGATGCCCAAGTATAGAGCTGGTTACTGAAGGTATTGAGCGGGGCGGAGAACGCAAAACTCAATGACACTGCAATAGCGATGGACACTAATATAGGTCCAGGCATAAGACCGGCTTTATACGCAAAGCCCCCCACGATTAAGCCAAACTCACTGAAGTTAAATAAAGTGAGCGTAGTGAACATGGCAGTCCGAACGCGATAGCGGAAACCACTGACAATCCAGTAATAGAGGAGCCCTTTGATAGGCAAAAGCAGCATGATGACTAACGCAAAGCTAAAGCTTTGCCACGTAGGTTGTTCGGACAAGCCAATGTTGAGGAAAAAGCACACGAGGAAAAGCTCTTTCATATTAAAGAGCGACTTGGCCATTTCCGAGGCGCGAGGGTGGCTTGCCAATAACATTCCTAAAATTAACGCCCCTAAATCGGGTTTAACGCCAACAAGCTCAAACAAGCCTGCTCCCGCCACTAACGCTAAGAAAATGCCATAGAGCACCAACATCTCACCGTGCCCCGCGTTGTCCAGTATTTTGTTGAACACTGGTTTAAGCAAAGGCAATGCAAAAAGCAGTAATGCACTGAGCTCAGGCGTTTTTCCGGACGTGGCGGTGATAAAGATTACCGCAAAGATATCTTGCATGATCAGAATGCCAATCGCCAGAGTCCCATAGGTGGCGTTAAGCTCCCCTTTCTCTTGGAGTGCCTTAATGGCAAAGACGGTGCTGGAGAAGGAGAGGGCAAAACCCAACAGGGCTAACTCTGATAAGCTCAATCCAGCAAGCATAGGCACGCTTAGGGCTTTCAAGCCGAGCAAGGACAGCGTGAACAACCCCGTAGTCAGCAGGTTATGGGCGGTCGCACCAAACCAAATCTCCTTGGCCAGTAGGGTTTTGACATCCAACTTCAATCCAATTGAGAAAAGCAGCAAGGTGACACCCAAATCGGCCAGATCAGAGATCACAGGGGTTGATTCGTAGCCAAACGCATGTAGCGCAAAGCCGGCAATCAAAAAGCCAACGAGAGGTGGCAAGTGACAACGCATCAGAATATAGCCGCTGATGAAGGCTGCTGAGATGTAAACCAATTCCATATCGTATGCTTATTATGTGAGTTAGCGAGCAAACAGAATCCGTGTTTTTGTGCAAAAGCCAATAAACACAGCATCGACAATTATCTTAAAGTTTTGAATCAACTAAAGATATGAATTTGAGACATTGATGGGTCTCCTTAGTAATAGCTTGTTTGAGCTTGGCTCCTCTGAGGTTTAGCGATAAGGAGCAAGACGCGTTGATGCCTATGCGACTTTGAAAAAAGAGATAGGATCGTGGCGCATTGCCAACTTATCGCGCACCGTAGCTTGGGTATATAATGTACACGCTAGATAGGGAAAGTGTGAGATTTTATTTGTGGAGAAAACGGGTTTGCGTAGCAAGACGTCAAACCCGCTAAACGATCACTCTTCGAGCAGTTTTTGTAACAGTTCGCCGTTGAGCATGGCCCGTTTAACTAACGAGAAAGCGGCCATGGTAGGCTTTTCTGCTAGCTTCGCGCTTACAATCTCTAGCTTTTGATGAAAGCTCGGCAGTGACTGGTTTTCAACACAGCGCTGAATGGCAGGGAAAACGACACTTTGTGCTGCGGTAATTTTACCTGCAATGACCACAAGTTGAGGATTGAACAGGTTAACGGTCATAGCAATGGCTTTGCCAAGATGATTGCCAACTTTTACCAATACCTGTCTTGCCAGTTCATCACCTTGCTCGGCTGCCTCACAAATGGCTTCGATCGTTAAACTGTCATCGTGTTTAAGTGTGCTCGGGTGTCCTTGGGCCAGTAGCTGTTGTGCATGCTCGATAATGGCTTCGTTAGAGGCCACTGTCTCTAAACAACCAAAATTGCCGCATTGGCACTTCTTGCCCAAAGGATCAATTTGCACATGGCCCAATTCGCCTACGTTGCGGTTATGGCCCAAGAAAATTTGCCCGTTTACGATAATCCCAGCGCCAGTGCCATGGTGTACACTGACTAGCATCGAATCGTAATAGGCTTGACTGGCGCCAAAGTAGTGCTCTGCCAATGCTTGTCCGCGAATATCGTTACCAATAAACGCCTGCACACCAAACTCCTCACGGAGTGTGTCGGCAAGGGCCAGCTGTTGAATCGTGATGTTAGGCATATATTCGACGACCCCAGATTCAGGATCAATCAGGCCGGGCATCACGACCGATATGGCAATCAGCTCTTTGATGGATTGTTGGTGGGTGTCAATAAACTGACTCAGAATCTGAATCAGGCCGTTCACTAACTCGTTCTGATCGTGATAGTGAAAAGCTTCCCCGTGTTCAGCAAGCGATGTCCCACTCAAGTCATAGAGTGAAAGCTCGATAAAATGACGCCCCAGTCTTACCGCAAGGGTATGAAATGGGGCGCATTCTGTGGTCAAAGAAATAGCTCGGCGACCGCCGGTTGACGCTTGCTGAGCCACTTCCTTGATCAAGCCACGTTCGAGCAATTGGCGGGTTATTTTTGTCACACTTGCGGGTGCTAGACGGCTCACATCTGCAATTTGTATGCGAGAGATGGGCCCTTGTTGATCGATCAACCGATAAACGGCAGCTCCGTTGAGCTGCTTTACCAGGTCGACATTCCCGATTTGTCCGCCAGTCATAAATGTCCTAGCTATGTGTATATTGTCCGTTAACCACCGTCGCTTGGATGTTGAGTGTACGATCAAAAATAGCAAGATTCGCAATTTTCCCCGGGCGAATACTGCCATAAAGCTGATCGACACCAATAGCGCGCGCAGGATACAGCGTTGCCATGCGCAGAGCCTCATCCAAGGCGATACCTATATGCTCAACACTATTACGAACCGCTTCGTTCATCGTCAGTGCAGAGCCGCCAAGTGTACCATTCTCATCAACACACTTGCCGTCACGGTAATATACTTTCTTGCCTACAAAAATAAAGTGATCCATGTCGGCTCCTGCTGGTGCCACAGCATCAGTAACTAGCACTAATTTCTCACCTTTTACTTTATGTGCAAGACGAATGTTGGCGTAAGACACATGGAAGCCGTCAGCAATAACGCCGGTGTAAACCTCGGGCGTATCATAAATCGCGCCAACCATGCCGGGCTCGCGACCGGTTGTGGCCGTCATTGCATTGAACAGGTGGGTCGCAAACCCAATCCCATTAGCAAAGCCTTCGCGTGCTTGCTCATAGGTTGCGTTAGTGTGACCGGCGGAAACGACAATGCCTGCTTTGGTGAGGGCCTGAATGTGCGCTTTGGGTGCGAGTTCGGGCGCCAGCGTCAATTTGGTAATCACGTCGGCGTTGTCGCACAAATACGCAATCATCTTGTCGTTGCTGGGGCGAATATAGTCGAGACTGTGGATCCCTTTTTTTGCGCTGTTTAAGTAAGGCCCTTCTAAGTGTAAGCCTAAGGCTTGATGCGGATGGTGGGCTTTGTACTCGCGCATCGCGTTGATCGCCGCACGCATGTCATCATCTGAACTCGTGATCAGAGTTGGTAAGAAGTTGGTACACCCAGACTTCAAGTTTGCTTGGTGCATGGTTTCGATAGTGTCTGTTGTGATCGCATCGTTAAACATGACACCACCGCAACCATTAAGCTGCAGATCAATGAAGCCCGGGCTAACGTAAGCTCCGTCGAGTGAGCGTTTTTCTATCTCTGTCGGCAGCGCATGTTGCGGGCAAACGTCCTCAATCACGCCGTCACGGATGACAATAGCGTGGTCATCAAGCACTTCATGACCAGTAAAAATCCGGCAGTGGGTTAACGCATACATGCTGTTATTCCTTATAAATTATGAATGTTCTGGGCTTCAAGCTCCTGAAAATACTTCACTGTTTTTACTTTTAGTTCGGCAGTTGAAGGCGCATCGCACACAATCATGGCTTTAGGGTGCAGCTGCAGCGCGGAAACAGTCCATAAGTGATTGACTGACCCCTCCACTGCTGCTTGAAGCGCCTGAGCCTTATTGTGGCCAGTGACCAAAATCATGATCTCTTCAGCATCGAGTAGCGTCCCGACGCCAATGGTAAGCGCGTGCTTAGGTACTTGATTGATATCTTTATCAAAGAAGCGAGAGTTTGCCATACGGGTATCTTCGGTCAAGGTTTTGATCCGTGTCCGAGAAGCCAGCGAAGAGGCAGGCTCGTTAAACGCAATGTGACCGTCGTTACCTACACCGCCCATAAAGAGGTGGATCTTGCCGTAGGATTTGATCTTGTCTTCATAACGTTTGCATTCCGCATCAACATCGCTCGCATTTCCGTTCAGTAAGTTGATGTTTTCTTCTTTAATATCAATATGCTTAAAGAAGTTTTCATACATGAAGGTGCGATATGATTGGTCATGATCGGCTGGGATATTGCAGTACTCGTCCATGTTGAACGTTACCACATGCTCAAAGCTCACTTCGCCCTGATTGAACAGGGTGATCAGTTGCTTATAAGTATTCAGTGGCGTACCGCCTGTTGGCAATCCGAGCACAAATGGGCGTTCGGCGCTTGGAGCGAATTTATTAATAGTATCAACGATATATCTAGCCGACCATAGGCCGACCTCATGGCTGGTTTGTAATGGAATGAGTCGCACAGGACACCTCGATAAATCAGTGGGCTTACGGGTACAGCATAACGAATATGCTCATTTATTTTTATCATAAAATAAGTTTTATGATCTGGCTAACATATTTCTCTGTGTTTGGTGTGGATCGGTGATAAATCTCACAAATAAGGGGGTTTTAATTTGCGAGGCGAATTTATTGGCATAAACTGCAATTGACTAACATTGTTTGACAAAAAAAGTGCTTTGGTCATTATCTCACGCGATACGCCAGACGCAGAAAACAACAAATACTGCGGCATGGCTCTGAGAACACATAGGGGGAACGAAGGTGAATATTCTTGGATACGCGCAACGTATAGGTCGTGCGTTGATGGTGCCGGTAGCGGTACTACCAGCCGCAGCGATCTTGATGGGGGTCGGCTACTGGCTTGACCCAACAGGTTGGGGTGGTAACAGCGCATTGGCTGCTTTCTTGATTAAATCAGGGGCAGCGATCATTGACAATATGTCCGTACTTTTTGCCATTGGTGTGGCTTACGGCATGTCAAAAGATAAAGATGGTGCGGCTGCCTTGGCAGGTTTCGTCGGCTTTATGGTGATCACCACGCTTTGTGCGCCTGGTGCTGTAAGCCAAATTGGTCTCGTGGATGTTGCACTAGACAACAATGAGCTGGCGTTTAGCAAAATCAACAACCAATTTATTGGTATTTTAATTGGTGTGGTATCGGCGGAGCTTTACAACCGTTATAGCGGCGTTGAGTTGCCAAAAGCACTGGCGTTCTTCAGCGGCAAACGTTTGGTTCCCATTCTTGTCTCTGTCGTCGCTATTGCGATTTCGTTCGTGTTGATGTTTGTATGGCCGGTCGTATTTGGTGGTCTGGTTCACTTCGGTGAAAGTATCACTAACTTAGGCGCCGCGGGTGCAGGTATCTACGGATTCTTCAACCGCCTATTGATTCCAGTTGGTCTTCACCATGCGCTTAACGCGGTATTCTGGTTCGACACTGTGGGTATCAATGACTTGGGCCGCTTCTGGATGGGCGCACAAGGTCTTGCTTCTGGAGAAGCAATTAAGGGAACCACAGGCATGTACATGGCCGGCTTCTTCCCTGTGATGATGTTTGGTCTACCTGGGGCGGCACTAGCGATTTACCACACTGCGCGTCCAGAGAACAAAGCACGTGTGGCATCTATCATGATTGCAGCCGGTTTTGCTTCATTCTTTACCGGTGTCACTGAACCACTCGAGTTTGCCTTCCTGTTCGTGGCACCTGTGTTGTTTGTGTTGCATGCGTTCTTGACAGGCATCTCTTTGTTCATCGCGGCCACCTTTAACTGGACTGCCGGTTTTGGCTTCTCTGCAGGTCTTGTCGACTTGGTGTTGTCGTCAAAAAACCCCGTTGCTAACGAGTGGTACATGCTACCTGTGATGGGCTTGGTATTCTTCGTGCTTTATTACGCGACATTCCGTGCGGCTATCATGGCCATGAACCTGAAAACCCCGGGTCGTGAAGATGACAGCATTGAAGGCGCATCTGCCGGAAACGCGAATACAAATGAAACCAGCGATAACCGTGAGCTAGCACGTAAGTACCTCAAAGCGTTAGGCGGACACCAAAACCTGACATCTATCGACGCTTGTATCACACGCTTGCGCCTATCGGTAGCAAACCGTGAAATCGTCGATGAAGCGAAACTCAAAGCCATTGGCGCGATGGGTGTCGTGAAGTTAGGGGATAACAACTTGCAAGTCATTCTTGGCCCATTGGCCGAAATCATTGCCGGTGAGATGAAGCAAATCCCGGATAATGAAGATTTGTCTGCAGTGAAATTGCCATAAGCGACCACACACAAAGACACTCTTAACCCGAAAACGCCCGGCTAACGCTGGGCGTTTTTTTATGCACGGCAGGTGGAATGAGCAAAAAAAGCGCATTTAGGGGCATGCGAGGGTGAGTTTAACAACAACTGGTTGAGTAAAGTGCCGGAATAAGAGATCATAGTATCCATGTAGCTGTAAAATTCGCACTGTTTTGATACGAGGTAACCTTGATGAGTGATGCTGAAGCTCGTCCAACCAATTTTATTCGTCAAATCATTGATAAAGATTTGGCGGAGGGAAAACACACATCAGTCGTGACCCGTTTCCCGCCGGAGCCTAATGGCTATCTGCATATCGGTCACGCTAAGTCTATTTGCCTGAACTTCGGTATTGCACAGGATTATCAAGGTGAGTGCAATTTGCGCTTTGATGATACCAACCCAGAAAAAGAAAACGTTGAGTACGTTGACTCGATCAAACGCGACGTGCAATGGCTTGGCTTTGAGTGGGCAGGTAAAGAGCGCTATTCATCAGACTATTTTGATAAGTTGTACGGCTTTGCGGTTGAACTGATTGAAAAAGGGTTGGCGTATGTCGATGAATTGAGCCCAGATCAAATCCGCGAGTACCGTGGTACGTTGACAGAGCCGGGCAAGCCGAGCCCTTATCGTGATCGTGCGGTGGAAGAAAACCTCGCATTATTTGAAAAAATGCGCGCGGGCGAATTTGCCGAGGGCACTGCGTGTCTTCGCGCCAAAATCGATATGGCGTCACCTTTCATGGTGATGCGCGATCCGGTTATCTATCGCGTACGTTTTGCTCATCACCACCAGACGGGTGATAAGTGGTGTATTTATCCGATGTATGATTTTACCCACTGTATCTCGGATGCATTGGAAGGGATCACTCACTCGTTATGTACGCTGGAGTTCCAAGACAACCGCCGCTTATACGACTGGGTGTTGCAAAATATCACCATCGATTGCACCCCGCATCAGTACGAGTTTAGTCGCCTAAACTTGGAATACACGGTGATGTCCAAGCGTAAGCTCAACCAACTGGTGTCAGAGCAGCTCGTCAATGGCTGGGATGACCCACGTATGTTGACGATTTCTGGTCTACGTCGTCGTGGTTATACGCCAGCGTCTATTCGTGAGTTCTGCAAACGAATTGGTGTCACCAAGCAAGATAACATCATCGAAATGAGTGCACTGGAGTCGTGTATTCGCGATGATCTGAATGAACGCGCACCGCGTGCGATGGCCGTTCTAGACCCTATCAAGCTAGTGATTGAAAACAAAACGGATGACGTTGAATGGCTAAGTGCCCCTAACCATCCAAACAAACCAGAGATGGGACAGCGTCAGGTGCCTTTCTCTCGCGAGATCTGGATTGAGCGCGAAGACTTCCGTGAATCGGCTAACAAAAAATATAAGCGTTTGGTGTTGGATAAAGAAGTACGCCTACGTAATGCTTATGTAGTCAAAGCCGAGCGTTGCGAGAAAGATGAGCACGGAAACATCACTACGGTCTATTGTAGCTACGATCCAGAGACGCTAGGAAAAGACCCTGCGGATGGACGTAAAGTAAAAGGGGTAATCCATTGGGTATCGGCCACAGATGCTGTTCCGGCTGAGTTCCGCTTGTACGATCGCCTCTTTACTGTGCCAAATCCTGCAAGTGCAGAAAACTTCGTAGAGACGATTAACCCAGACTCTTTGCAAGTGATGCACGGGTACGTTGAGCCTAGCTTGAAAGACGCGCAGCCTGAAGCTGGCTATCAATTTGAGCGCACGGGCTACTTCTGTGCGGATAACAAAGACAGTCGTGCGGATGCATTAGTCTTTAACCGTACCGTAGGCTTACGTGACACATGGGCGAAGATTGAAGGTAAGTAACCTTTGTCTTTACGCAACGAAAAAGCCGGCATGCATTGCCGGCTTTTTTATGGGTTTGTCCCGTCCTGAAATTCGTTGATATAAAGAGAGCTTCTTTATGACAACATCAAGTCACTCAAACTTTGATCATTCAGTCATCATTGTGAATCGAAGGATCGGCTTTACAGTCGCCCTCTTGGCAGTGACCATAGAGATACAAGCTATGGTTGGTAAGACGAACATTAAAACGACCGGCAATTTCCTTTTGACGCTCTTCAATCAAATCATCCGAAAACTCAATGACTTTACCGCAGTCAAGACAGACGAGGTGATCATGGTGGTGCTGAGTCGCTAACTCAAACACCGATTTTCCACCTTCAAAGTGGTGACGGGTGACAATGCCAGCATCATCAAACTGGTTGAGGACGCGGTATACCGTCGCTAGGCCAATTTCTTCGCCTAGATCAATCAACTTCTTATACAGGTCTTCGGCACTGATATGCTGGCAATCGGGCTGTTGCAGCACTTCTAGGATCTTGAGCCGTGGCAGCGTGACTTTTAGCCCAGCTTGCTTCAACGCCTGGTTATTGTCTGACATGTGTATCTACCTGTTTTCTGCCTGCGAGAGACAGTTTGATTAGCAAGGAAAATATTTATTAAGACTATCAAAATTGCTCGGCGCTCGCCACAGCAAGGAACGCTTAGACGAACGAATTTTGATCATTCTTGGTTGCAACAATGTTTTCGAGATGTAAATATTGTCTGGTAAGACCAGATAAGGACGTCAATCAGTTATGTATCGGTTCTATAAACCAAGAATTGTGAAGTGGGCATTAAATAGTTGGCCTCCCTTCTGGGGAGCGGGGATCCATATTGAGTCTATTAGTGACGACTTTAAGTGCGTCAATATGCGGTTAAAACTGCGCTGGTGGAACAAAAACGCGAATCGAACACAATATGGTGGCAGTATCTTTTCACTGACCGATCCTGTTTATGCCTTGATGTTAATGGGCATACTCGGTCCACAGTACCATGTGTGGGATAAACAAGCGGATATTAATTTCATCAAACCGGGCACTACCGACTTATTTGCTGACTTTGTGATTAGCGATGCAGTATTGCAAGACATTCAGCAACAGGCTGGAAGAGGGGATAAAGTGTTACCCGAGTTTGTTGTGCATGTCAAAGACGCGAAGGGGGAGGTGGTAGCTGAAGTGAAGCGCACCTTATATGTGAGGAAAAAACGTCAATACCGTGACCTAACCCAAGATGCCGCATAGAAAAAACGCCAAGAGAGTCTTGGCGTTTTTGTGGTTCATTGACGAGTTAGTCTTCTAATTCCGCCAAACACATTTCTTCGTAGACCTGTTTCACCCATGTGCTGACACGCTCATCGGTCAGTTCAGGTTGGCGGTCTTCATCCACGCACAAGCCGACAAAGTGATTGTCGTCCACCAAGGCTTTAGAGGCTTCAAACTCATAGCCTTCGGTTGGCCAATGGCCAATGATGGTCGCGCCTTTTGCTTCAACAATGTCACGTACCGTGCCCATTGCGTCACAGAAATATTCTGCATAATCTTCCTGATCACCACAGCCGAAGATGGCGACCAATTTGGTTGAGAAGTCAATTTGCTCAAGTTCTGGGAAAAAGTCATCCCAATCACACTGGGCTTCGCCATAGTACCAAGTTGGGATACCCAGCAGGAGAAGATCGAAGTTATCGATATCTTCTTTACTGCTTTTCGCAATATCCTGCACATGGACCATCTGTTTGCCCAGTTGCTTTTGAATGCTCTTTGCAATTGCTTCAGTGTTACCTGTGTCACTACCAAAGAAGAGACCTACACTCGCCATATAAAAAATACCCGTTTTTTTCAGTGGGTTGCTGTTTGCAACTAACTCGAATTAAAGAAAAAGCGGTGCTTTTTCACACTCCTATACGCTAGAGCGTACGTGGGATCATTCTCCGTTTAGGAAAGTCAGCCGATGCCAACACCTTCCCATACCAGTTGAATAACCCCTTTTGTAATAAAACCAACACAGCCTAGTGTGAGAACAAACCAGACAATACGTCGACCAAAAACTGGCACATTGCCTTCTTTAAGTACGTCTTTGATTGCCATTCCGATAAAAAAGAAAATGGCAGCAAAAACGAGGTCTAGGCCAATTTTTTCGAGCAATTGAAAGTGCTCGTAAAGCATGCGTGCCTCCATTGAGCACCGACATATGCGGCGCAATATACCACAAGGGTCACAGACCTGTTAACGCTCCCCTGGCATTAAAAAGCGCTCAATAACGTTGGCAACCACGGCAGGTTTTTCAGCATGTAGCCAATGGCCTGTTCCTGCCACCATGTGCGCTTTCGAATGCGGGAACTGTTCTATAATCGCATCACGATGCTCGGGCAAAATGTATTCAGATTGTTGCCCTTTTACAAACAGAGTCGGGCCTGAATACTGTCCGAATGCCTGCCAGCCCATAATATCGCGATAACCGTGATAAAGATTATCAATATTGAAGCGCCAGGCGTAGTGACCTTGATCGGTTTTATAGAGTGATTTCAATAAAAATTGTGTCACGCCTGGGTTTTCAATCGTCTCATCCATAATCGATTGTGCTTGTTGGCGACTAGTCAGGGGAGTGTCTTGGGTGCGTTTTAGCGCCGTAAACACCGCGTCATGCCGGTTAACTTGATAGTCGACGGGGGCAATATCCATGACCACCAACTGTGTCACGCGTTCAGGAAAGCGCTGTGCGATAGCCATAGCAACTTTCCCGCCCATTGAGTGACCGACCAGCGTCACCTTGTCGAGTTGATGGTGATCCATCCATGCGACAACCGCATCCGACTGTGCCTGATAATCGACCTGCTTAGTATGATAGGACTGGCCGTGATTAGGTAGATCAATTTGATAAACACAAAAGTGATCAGCCAAGGTTTTTGCTAATCCGCCTAGATTGTCGAGATTGCCAAATAAACCGTGGATCAATACGAGCGGTGAGCCTTCACCGCGAGACTTTTCGTTTAATAACACGTTGCTTTTCTCTCAGATTACTGGCTTTGGCGTAGAGTATACCTATCTATCTCTGTATAATCGCCCCGTTAAACGACAAACAGGACTCGATGAAAAACAATGAAGACGATTGAGGTTGACGAGGAGCTATACCGGTACATTGCCAGCCAAACGCAGCATATTGGTGAGAGCGCATCAGATATTTTGCGCCGCTTATTGCTGTCGGATTCGGCGCAGCAGTCAACACAGCCTGCACCGACACCCTCTCGTTCCAGCGGCATCGTAGTGAGTAAAGATGCAGGACGCAGTGCGTCTGTTGATCGCGTTAAAGCGATGCGATCGCTATTGATCTCGGATGAGTTTGCAGCGCAAGAGCGTGCAATTGGCCGCTTTATGCTCATTTTGACCACCCTATATCGTGTGGACCAGCAAGGTTTTGCCGATGGGATGGCACTAAAAGGACGTACCCGTCTGTATTTTGCTGATAATCAGCAAACGTTGTTAGAAAGCGGCAAAACCACCAAGCCGAAGCAAATTCCAGAGACACCTTTTTGGGTGATCACCAACACCAACACCGGCCGTAAGCGCCAAATGGTGGAGCAGCTGATGGAAAAAATGCAGTTCCCCAGCGATTTGATCGAAAAGGTTGTCAACGCGATTTAATCTATGCCACTCATGGGAGACGAGATTTATGGCAGTGCATCCCCAAGCAGGGCAGCGCGCAGACGCCGCTGATTTATGCAATATTCCAGCGCTAGTCACGCGCTTTTTTCAGGCCCAGCCAACCCCCGGCAATCCGGCGCAGCGCGTTGCGTTTGGAACATCAGGCCACCGTGGCAGTGCACTAAATACAACATTCAACCGTGATCACATTCACGCGATTGCTCAGGCCATCTGTGATGAGCGCCGTGCGCTTGGTATCACGGGACCTGTCTTTGTGGGTAAAGATACGCATGCGCTGTCCGAGCCCGCTTTCGGTGCCGTGGTTGAAGTATTGACGGCCAATCAGGTAGAGGTTATTGCGCAAGCAGATCAGGGCTATACGCCAACGCCGGGCATTTCCCAACAAATTCTGGCTTATAACCGTGATCATGCTGAGCAAGCGGACGGGATTGTGATCACCCCCTCACATAATCCACCGCAAGATGGGGGAATTAAGTACAACCCTCCGCATGGCGGCCCAGCAGAAGGGGCCATCACAAAATCGATTGAAGCACGAGCCAATGATTATATTGATGCCGGCTTAGAAGGCGTGAAACGGTTGGCTATCGACGAAGCACGAGCAAGCGCTTACTACCAAGAGCAAGACTTAGTGACGCCTTATGTCGCTGGGCTCGAGCGTGTCGTGGATATTAAAGCCATTCAAGCGGCAGGATTAAAACTGGCTGTTGATCCTCTGGGCGGAGCTGGGATTCGCTATTGGCAAAAAATTGCTGAGCATTATCAGCTCGATATTACCCTCGTGAATGAGAAAGTCGATCCGACTTTTGGCTTCATGCCTCTCGACAGCGACGGTGTGATCCGCATGGATTGTTCCTCACCCTATGCGATGGCGGGATTGTTAGCACACAAAGACCACTATGATCTTGCGTTTGGGAATGACCCTGATTTTGACCGCCACGGTATTGTGTCACCAGATGGCTTGATGAACCCTAACCATTACTTGGCGGTTTGTATTGATTATCTTTTCCGCCATCGTCAGCAATGGCCGAGTCGCTTAGGTGTGGGTAAAACACTCGTGTCGAGTGCCATTATTGACAAAGTAGTTGCGGATCTTGATCGAAAGCTGGTGGAAGTCCCGGTTGGATTTAAATGGTTTGTTGATGGCTTGCATCACTGCCAGCTTGGCTTTGGTGGCGAAGAAAGTGCGGGTGCCTCTTTCTTAACCTTGGATGGACAGCCTTGGTCGACCGACAAAGACGGCATTATTCTGTGTTTACTGGCAGCTGAGATCCTCGCGGTGACCGGCATGACACCTCATGCTTACTATCAAACACTAGTGAATAAGCATGGCGATCCCGCCTATAACCGTTTACAAGCGGTGGCGAACAAGCAACAAAAGCAAGTGCTCAGTCAGTTGAACCCTGAAATGGTGACCGCGGAGACGTTAGCGGGCGATATCATTACTGCAAAGCTGACTCACGCGCCAGGCAATGGTGAAGCGATTGGTGGCTTAAAAGTCGTCACTGACTCTGGATGGTTCGCTGCTCGGCCCTCTGGTACGGAAGAGATCTACAAGATCTATTGTGAGAGCTTTAAAGGTGAGGCGCACCTGCGCATGATCGAAAAAGAAGCGCAACAGATCGTGGATAACGTTTTTGCTGAGCAAGGGGTATAACACGCCAAATATCCCCTCGCGCGTTGTAAAGGCCGTACCGTTAAGGTGCGGCTTTTTTATGTGCGTCTGGCGGCCACTATACTTTAGGCGGTTGAGTTTGAGGCCAGTCCGGGGTGACGACAAACCAGGGCGTGAGATACTCATCAACCAAATGACAAGTGCGTGTCAGCGAAGCCAACGCCGCTGTATCAAAGCGGGGTAAAGTATGAAAATCAGGGATGCTCAACCACTGATCGCGTGATAAAGACGCATAACGACGGTCTTGGGGTAAGGCATCAGGCCAGCACCACCAACCGGTAATACAATCGAGATTGACGCTGGGTGCATCTGGGAGTGGTGCGTTTTGGTGAAACGGCTGGTACAAACGGCCGTGGATACACAGTCGCTTCTTTTGCGGTCGCCATTGTGGGTGGTCGGCTAAAAAGCGGGGATGATCGGACATAGCAAGCTGATGGTTCATCATACGCGCAGCTTTAATGTCTAATGCATCTTTAGCATTTGGACCCAGCCAGCGACCTTGATGGGCAAGATAAAACTTTACTGCGACTTCCCAGTGTTCGAGTTGCTCACCATTTTCAATCAAGAAATCCACGGCGCCAACCGTTTTACCTGCATCATTAATCTGTATCTCTTCAGCAACCACATTAAGGTGAGGTTGCTGTGCAATCAGGTTTGCTAATAGCCATTGGTAGTAAAAGCCAATGCGGTGTGGTCCGCGATAAGACATCTCTGCCAAGGTGTTATCAGCGACTTGCCACGTCGAGGTATTGACCATGGGGAAATCCGCTGAGGATAACAAAGGCGGTTGGGAGCGAATCCAAGCCATATCCTTTGCGATTTGCTGCCGACGGGCAAACAGTAGTGATGTCGTCATTGTAATTTTATTACCTTGTTAATCGATTGTATCGTCGTAGCTGAACGATTTTTGCGCTAATATGTAGTAAACATACTAAACGGATGGTATACTTTCCTCACAACTGGTCAGATGAGTGAGGTTAGTCATGTATAAACCGTTCGATAAAACCCAAGTCGTTTTGCGTCGCAGCGCTGTTGTGGTTGCAGGTATTGTATGTGCGCCTACATTAGTGGTGCCACCTTTGGCATCGCGTATTTATAGTCATCTTCATCAAGTCTGGTTAAAAGATAGTACTAAGCCGGTCTGGCTGGCTGAGTCTGAGAAAGCGGGCGGTTTTTTATAAACATCACGCCTTACTGGTTGAGCGGCTAACGGAAACGTTAGCCGCTTTTTTGTTTGCCCAGCGAAGCTGGCAAACCCGTCAGGTTGAAAGAAACCTGAATCGCCCCGACTGAGGGGAAGATAATCCGACTCGCAAGGGCGTTGCTGGCCAACGGCAGGGTCTGAAGGAAGCGATAGGAAGTTAGAGGCACACAACGCAAGTGAACCTGTTTCGGCTTGATAGGTGGGTAAGCGTGCAAAATAGCGTGAAGTCCAATACTCAGTCAGACCTATCAAGTGCTTGAGGGTGGCGTCTCTGACAGGGAGCCAGTGCAGTAACTGGGGAAGCCTGGCACCCCATCCAGAGAAACAC
>NZ_MEBP01000081.1:0-30636 GCF_001722075.1 Salinivibrio sp. SS2
TATTATCTGAATTCAGGCCTACTTACGTATCAATATTGGTCGGCTTATTACTCGTTTTGCCACAAAAACTTAATTTGTATCGCATTTGATAAAAAAAACGAAAAGAAATGAGTAATAATCGAGTTCACTAGACCACCAGTGAGCTGTAAGGGAGTTGGACAAGATGTTACAAAAAATTAGTATCCAACAACTGACACTTGGAATGTATGTAGAAAAAATCGAGACAGAGATACCCCAGACAAAAGTCATTAAACCCGGCTTTATTCGCCGTCCTGAAGTTATCGAAAAGTTAATGCATAGCGGGGTTAAGAGTATTTGGATCGATACTACTCGTCACCTAGAAAGCGGAATGGCTCAGCATCAACAATCTCTATACCGAGGAAAATACGCCTCCCTAGGTGCAGATATTGATAAAGCACGAGAGCTCATTGATATATCCAAACAACAAATTACTCGATTATTCAATGATATATATGCCAACAAGCCGATTGAGATAGAACCTTTAGAAAAATTAGGGCTAAGTATCGTAGAGAATATTTTTGAGCGTCAACATGCCGTCGCATGGTTAAGTGGCATTCGCGATAAAAGTGCGTATTTAATGGAGCACTCACTCAATGTGGCGTTCTTGTTGGTTAACTTTGGTAAGTATCTTGGTTTTGATCGTAAGACCTTGCAAGAGCTTGCAATTGGCGGGCTCGTACATGATGTAGGGAAAGTCCTTGTCTCTGATGAAGTCCTTCATAAGCCTGGAAAGCTAACACCAGAAGAGTTTGACCATATGAAGCTTCATCAAGTTTTTTCTCAACCTGTCCTCGACAGTATTCCTGATTTATCTCAGGTTGCTCGTGATGTCAGTTTAATGCATCACGAAAAGTTGGATGGTAATGGCTACCCCAAAGGCTTGAAAGGGAAACAAATACATACAATTGGCCGAATGAGTAGTATTGTTGATATATACGACGCACTTACCGCTGACCGTTGCTATAAGAAGGCCATGTCTCCGTCAGAAGCCTTTAAGGTGATGATGAGTTTAACCCCTTACCATCTTGACCCCAAACTGTTACGTTCTTTTATACAGTGCATTGGCTTTTATCCAATTGGTTCTCTCATTGAGCTTGCTGACGGTCGAGTAGGTTTAGTTTGGAAGGAAAACTTAGATGACTTTTCACGCCCCGTTGTCAAACTATTCTATTCGGTGAAAAGTGGTCGTTTTAGAGATGTGCAATATATAGATCTGAAGAAAAGACAAGATTTGCGTATAGCCCGCGCGACAAATGAGGCAGTTCTCGGTATCTGTGTGGATGCATTTCGTTAATCCTGTGACGACGCGAGACCTTTTGCGTATACTGCCCGCCCTTACTGATTAAGACAGAGAGATCATCATGAGAGTTTGTGCTGTTGATTTAAAAGCTAATGAAGCGAACATTGTATTGCTAGACAGCGACAACGGCTTGTTTTCTGTGCCTGAGTGCCGCGCAAAAAAGATCACCGTTGCCAAGCCTGAAGCACAAGAAAGTATCCAACACTTTCATCGCACCATGAGCAAGCTGGTCGAAGACTATCAGGTAGAAAAGATCGTGATCCGCGAGCGCCCAACCAAAGGCAAATTTGCCGGTAGCAGTGCTGGATTCAAGCTAGAAGCCGCGTTGCAGCTAATTGAGGGAATCGATGCTGAGGTGCTGCCAAGCAGCGTAATGAAGCAAACCCTAAAACGTCACCCTGTTGATGTGAGCTTAAAAGAACTCGGCCTTAAGCAGTTCCAAGAACAAGCGTTTTTAACCGCTTGCGCGTATTGTAATCAGCACACCAACTAATTAAGTGACAACCACAAGGATGTGTTATGAGCCAAATCACTTATGCATCACCACTCGGTGAGTTAACCTTAACCGCGAATAGCGACGGACTCACCGGGTTGTATTTGTCTAAACGCGCACCGCAACCCGTTAATGCATCGTCTCACTCCGCCCAACGGGTACTGGATGAAGCATGTCGTCAGCTAGATGGTTACTTCAATGGCACGCGCCAACAATTCTCTTTGCCCCTCGCCCCACAAGGCACACCCTTTCAGCAACGGGTATGGCAAGCGCTACAAGCAATTCCGTATGGGCAAACGGCCAGCTATCAGACCATTTCCACCGCTATTGGTAACCCAAAAGCCAACCAAGCGGTAGGCGGCGCGAATGGCAAGAATCCGATTTCTATCATTATTCCTTGCCATCGTATTATTGGTCGCCAAGGGCAGCTGATTGGCTACGGGGGCGGTCTTGCGGCCAAACAAGCCTTGTTAATATGGGAAGCAACCGGTGAATGGCCAACCACGCTCCCCAATCCGCAAAGTGGTAAAGAAAAAGCCTTTGTCGCTTAGCTACGCTGCTAACGCTTTTATCAGTCGCTCTGGGGTAAGTTTAAAACCGCAGTGCAAGTAAAAGCTTTGCGCATCGGCTTTGTGATAGCTCGGGACCACTTCAATCTGATCACACCCTCTTGCCTGCAAACAGGTCTCGGCGGCACTGAGTAACTGGCGGCCGAGGGTCATGTCTCGAAAGTGTTCATCCACCATAATGGTGCTGATGCGCCCGACATGGTTGGATTTATCCAGTTGTAAGATCACATTGAACGCCACCACGCCTGCGACCAACCCACAAAGCTCAGCGACTAACACGTTGGCATCTTCTGCGTGAATCAGATCGGTGAGTGTTTTCTTCATTTGACGCCACGGAAGTGGGTCAGGCTGACAGCGCTCACACAAAGCGCAAATGGCATCGATATCGTGAAGGGTTGCCTGTCGAATCATGGTGTCTTCCTTGGTTGCCGAAGATAAGTCTCTAACATTTGCGATGGGCTAGGCCGTTGCATGGTAGCCCAGCCCCAAAACGATAAAGCGACGATTACTGTGCCTGTGCCATTTGCCCGCCTTTCACGCGTGAAAGGGTAACGCGACGGTCAAAGAAAAAGCCTTCATTGTCGGCTTGGTCGGCCAATGGCTGGCTGTCTCCATACGCAACCGTATCTAGCTGCGCCGGATCGACCCCAACCGAGACCAAGTAGTCATAAACCGCTTGCACACGTTGCTCTGACAGCGCTTGGTTATAGGCTTTGCGCCCCCGTGGGTCGGCATACCCGGCCAATTGCCATTGCGCATCCGGCATTTGCTGGATAAACCCTGCTAGCTCATCAAGCTGAATCATAAAGTGGGGTTCAATGTCAGCCGAGCTGGTTCGAAACTGAATATTCATCGCTAAGTCGATATCCTCGATAGAATGTTGCTCGGTGCGCAAGCGGGCAAGTTCTAATTGAGCTTCGTTGTATTTTTGCGTAACAAGACTCAGCTGTTCATTTTTCGCATTCATCGTTTCAATCGTATCTTGCTGCTCCGTCGCAAGTGTTTCGAAGCTCGCGTTTTGTCCCATCACGGTGCCGATAATCGCTCCCGCGACTGCGCCGACCGGTCCGGCCACTAACGCGCCAGCCACCGCGCCGCTGCCCATACCGATCAATTCTGGTTTTTTGTCTCGCTCAACATGTGTGGCGGCCATCCCTTGTGGGGTTGCCACGACAAACATAGAAACCGCGAATACAGAGTGTGTGAGTGCTTTTTTGATATCCATAATGTCCTCGAAAGTGTGTTTGTTGTGCCGTGCTGGCGATGAGGACATTAAAACAAGCCGATCAGGCATTTTGCGGGAGCAAAAATGGCAATGTGGCGATCAATTGTGGCAAAAAAATGGCAATTGCGCGGATTCCAGCAAAAGGGGTTTTCTCTGCGCTGAGTTTGGGTATAGTCACTGCAACACTCGTTACCTATCCCGTACCATGAAGCAGATAGCAATTGTTGAAGATGAAGCCGCCATTCGCGATAACTATGCCGATGTGATTCGTCGCCAAGGCTATCAGGTCAATACCTACGCCGATCGCCCATCCGCCCAAACCGCTTTTGAGCAACGTCTACCCGATTTAGCCATTATCGACATTGGTCTGGGGAATGAAATTGACGGCGGCTTTGCGCTATGCCAAGCCCTGCGCGCGATGTCTGCAACAGTGCCGATTATCTTCTTAACCGCTCGGGATAGTGACATTGACACAGTGGTGGGGCTGCGAATGGGCGCCGATGATTACTTGACCAAAGACGTCTCACTGCCTCACCTGATGGCACGCATTGCCGCCTTGTTTCGCCGCAGTGATCTCTTGGCCCAAGCGCCGGCTAGCCAAGTAAAAAGTCTGCATTGCGGCCCGCTGAATCTTGATTTGGATCGGATGCGCGTTTATTGGCATGACACCTTGATCGATCTCACTGTGACCGAGTTTTGGATGGTCCATGCCTTGGTTAAACGTCCGGGCCACGTCAAAAGCCGTCAAGCATTAATGGATGAAGCACACGCGGTGGTGGACGACAGCACCATTACCTCGCACGTGAAACGGATCCGTAAAAAGTTTCTCGCCGTCGATAGCCAATTTAATTGCATTAGCACCGTCTATGGCATGGGGTATCGTTGGGATGAGGAACACCCATGAGCCTGAGTCGACTGCGTCGTTATGGCTTAAAAGGACGTCGCTGGGTGCGAGAAGGGCTGGCCGGGATCCGCACCAAGATTGTAATTCTCTCGAGTTTTCTACTGCTGCTGCCCTATTTGGGCTACCAGTACGTGTGGGAAATGGAAAGTGTTTTACGCCAAGGCCAAGAGCAGACGCTCATGGGCACCGCTCGGGCCTTTGCGATGGGGATGAACGATCGCCCCAGCTTATTTACCCAGCATGCCCCACCCTCTACCTTAGAGCCGGGCAAAGATTTGCATGCATTTCGCTTAACC
Source organism: Salinivibrio sp. SS2 (assembly GCF_001722075.1). NCBI lineage: Bacteria > Pseudomonadati > Pseudomonadota > Gammaproteobacteria > Vibrionales > Vibrionaceae > Salinivibrio > Salinivibrio sp. SS2. The sequence continues at coordinate 4,809 of NZ_MEBP01000081.1, forward strand.
CAGCCGATTCGCTTAGATGGCAACTTAGAGGATTGGCAACCCTATCGCCATCATCAGCGCCTTTATCAACGCAACGGACTGATCTTTAGCCAAGGTGCATACAACAGTGACACGCTTTCTTTAGCAATCATGAGTGGCAGCACCGACACTGCGGTATATTTCGCGCTCGATATTGTCGATAGCACCCCTGCCACGCCGCAAGCGACAGGCGATATCGACAGCCAAGATCATCTCATATTGGCACTCACCTCACCGCAAGGGGCGTTTTATCGCGTCGCCATTGGACAAGCGCGTGATTCTGACAATGCAAAAATCATCCATCTTGATAACGGTCTTGCCGACAATGCCACCGGCGTAAATATCGAAGGTCCGCCCCAACCACTTCCCATTGCCGCTAAGTGGCGCGCCACCGAGCAAGGCTATCAAGTTGAGATCAAACTGCCAGCGGCTTGGGTCGGCCAGCAGCTCGGCATTGCTTACTACGATGTGGACGACAGTTTTAACCGCGGTCTACGCGCGATCATTGGCACCGCATCAACACGTTCGGCGGCAACGCTGGGCAGCTTTATGATGCCCTCAGCACCCATTCAAGCATTAATTGAGCGAATGAATAATGGCGCCTCCAGTGTATGGGTGGTTGATCAACACAGTCGCGTGCTAGCAAAAGCAGGCGATATCCAAACTTCCACCGGTGTCTGGCAACCTCGCCAAGCGATCCCAGAGCAGCAAGGCGTCATGGATTGGATAACACAAACGCTGCTACGCCCTTGGTACGATAAGCTGCTTGTGACCCCGCCTGAGCATTTTGTCGATGCGATGCAACAAGCCTCAATTTATAAGGGCGTACAGGCGCAACAAGCCTTACAAGGGCGGCCTTACGCCAGTTGGCGCAGCTCAGATGACAACCAAGCGATGATCTTAACCGCAGCCTACCCGATTTGGTTGGACGGTAAAGTAGCGGGGGCCGTGATTGTTGAAGAGACCACCAACGGGATCCGTAGCCTGCGTAATGAGGCCCTCGAAACCCTCTTTTCCGTGATGCTCGCGGTGATTTGTACCGGCGTGCTCTTGCTGCTGTTATTCGGCTCACATATCGCCAAACGTCTGCGTCGCCTCCAACAAGAAGCTAATCATGCTATCGATAGCCAAGGGCGTGTCACGGGCACAATCACACCGGCAACCAGCCACGATGAAATCGGTTTACTAACCCAAACCATCACCGACATGGTTGGCCGCATTGCTGGCTATAACCAGTATCTTGAAAAAATGTCATCTCGCTTATCCCATGAGCTGAGAACGCCCATTGCGGTAGTGCGATCGTCATTGGAAAACATGGCGTACACGCAAGCGGACCCTGACCAGCTCACCTACATCAACCGCGCCCAAGACGGGGTGCAACGCCTTGCGGGGATCTTATCGACCTTAACCGAAGCCACACGCCTTGAACAAAGCTTTGATAATGCCGATAAAGAGCCGGTGAATCTCAATGCACTGATAGAAGGCTGCGGGCAAGGCTATCAACTGGCGTATCCGGATCATCAGTTTAACATCACGCTACCAGTGCAAACCGTTCGAGTATTCGCTGTGCCCGACTACCTCGCGCAGTTATTGGATAAGCTCGTGTCCAACGCGGTTGAGTTTGATGATGGCGCCACCCCGATTGATCTTGCGCTGAGCCTTGACCCTGAGCATATTACTATCACAGTAAGTAACGCCGGGCCGCTACTGCCCGAACACATGCGTGATCAGCTATTCCAATCGATGGTCAGTGTGCGGTCAGAGTCGCATAAATCGGATAAACCGCATCTCGGGTTAGGCCTTTACATTGCACGTTTGATTGCAGACTTTCACCAAGCGACACTTGTGGCCAGCAATCGCGCCAGCCAAGATGGTGTGACAATGTCACTTATATGGCCCAGCACACTGCAGCTTGGCGAAGATTGATCTTCCGCTTTATCGTGTCGATACTGAGGGTTCACTGACAGGGAGAGCTAACATGATTGACTTTTATTCAGCCGCCACACCCAATGGCTACAAAGTCGCGATCGCCTTGGAAGAAATGGGGCTGCCGTATCAATTGCATGCACTCGATTTAATGGCGAACGAACAGAAACAACCGGAATTTCTGGCGATTAACCCCAACGGTCGTATTCCTGCCATTATCGATCAGGACAACGACAATTTTGCCGTGTTTGAGTCCGGTGCCATTTTGCTCTATCTCGCGGAAAAGACGGGGCAGTTTCTCCCGTCAGACCCTAAAGCGCGCTCGCAAACTATCCAGTGGCTCATGTTTCAAATGGGTGGGGTTGGGCCCATGATGGGCCAAGCGAACGTCTTTTACCGCTATTTCCCAGAGAAAATCCCAGCGGCAATCGAACGCTATCAAAAAGAGGGGCGACGCTTACTCGAAGTGGTTGATGGCCAGTTGCAAAAACATCCGTTCCTTGCCGGCGACGAATACACCATTGCCGATATGGCCACCTGGCCTTGGGCGCGCATTCATGAATGGAGCGGCATTGATATTTCGGGCCTTGATGCTTTAAAAGCGTGGCTAGATACGCTAGCGGCAAGGCCTGCCTGCCAAAAGGCGCTACTCACGCCCGCCCCCTCTGACGCGACAGATGAAGAGCGTGCCAAACAAATTCGCGGCATGGTCACACGCTAGGCTGAGCGGTATACTAAACGGGCAGGCACATCATTGGCCTGCCCTTTTTGTTCTGTCTATGCTGTCGAGGTTTTGTCGTGTTAACGCCCTGTATTGGTTTGTGCCGCCGTGAAGAAGATGTTTGTGTAGGGTGCAAGCGTACCCTCGATGAAATCATTGCGTGGGGCAAAATGACCGACGATCAGCGCGCCGCGATTATGGCTGAGCTCCCACAGCGTCCTGACCCAAAACCGCCTGAGCCCATTCGCCCCTCACGAAACCCATTCAAACGACGATTCAGCTGATGCCACCAGTGGTTTACGGTATTCAATAATCACTTGGTTACCTTCGTAGTACACAGCTTCAATGTCGCCGTCGACAATGACTTTACTGGTTACCAACACATCTTGGTGCGCTTGTTCGCGCTCGCGCAGGCTGGGTAAGATTTTGTTGGGCTCTACGCCCATCGCTTGACAAAATGCGAACACAAAACGGCTGTCGAGTGTGGCATCGCCATGAATACAACGTGAAAAGGTAAGATGGCTGACTTCTAAGCGTTTTGCCATTTCAATTTGCGTGATCCGTGCTTTGGCTTTGTACGACATCCACGTGTCGTAGAGGGCTTGTCGATCCTCTTGGTTAAACGTCATCCTAGTGTCCAATCGAAAAAAAGAGCATTGGCTGCAAGGGTAACAAGCCACGACCGACGAATGTCAGCCTGCCGTTAAGCGCGAGTTAATCTTGCCGTGTGGCATCGACTTCGCTAGGATCGCGACTACGCGCCCAAACACAAGAGCCCCCTATGGACATTAATTTGGCGAACCTGCCTGCCGATGAAAAACAAAAAATAGAACTCGACAAACAAGCCGCCTACGCAGTTTGGAAAGTGGTCAATAACAAAGCAGAGTCGAGCTTATTCGAGCAAGAAGCGCATGCGCTGGGTGAGTGGCAACGGGACTTCTACCTCGAATGCGTCGAAAAGTATCGAGCCCAACCCGACGCCTTCATCATTCCCGAACAAGATCCCCCTGTCAGCTGATCCTCTCGCGCCTATTAAGGCGCGTTTACACAAAGCGCTCCGCACGGATAAAAGTGACCGACTTTAAACCAGTTATTCTCCCTGCCAATAAATCACCTGTTTAAAACAGTAAAAGTGCCTGCGTTTTATGACACCTCCAGTGCACGAGTGACGCCAAATTGTCATACACTTTTTTGTCATTTCGACTAGCCAAATCCACCAACCCGCTCTACTGTTATTCTTATCAAAAAGCATTCATTATTTGGCGAGTTGCCGAACATTTAACTAACTTTAAACCGATGTTGGCTGGGTGACTCCGCGGTAAACATAATAAAAACCGCACAGAAAAGCGGGCAACATACGATTACCGCCAGTAGGAAGCACCCTTACTTTTTAGACAGACAAGCGTTAACTCAGTAAGGGGTAAAAACTATGACGTTGGGGTTTAAATCACGCATTATGGTTGGGGTCGGCCTATTGGTTACCGTCTCTCTCGTGGTGTTGGGAACACTCAATACGCTCTCGCTACGAGAGAAAATGATCGAGTCTCTCACCACACAAACACAAAACAAGCTTGATCACCATGTCGCTGAGTTAGAGCAACTCGTGACATCTCAGCTATCAGCGATAGAAAAAGGTGCAAATCACTTTACGACGAGCCTCACGGCACAAGAAAACGTTGCACAAGTGAGGATGTTGGCAGATACCGCTGGTATCGCCAATGTGATCATGACGTATGAAACCGGTGATTCTTTTATGTCGAATCATTCGGGCGATGGTGTGACCACCAACCAATATAACTTCCGCGATCGCGACTGGTATCGGCAAGTCAAAGCCGATCAAGCCATTCACTTAACCGGTATTTATACCGACAAAGTGACCGGCGGTAAGGTGATCAGCGCGGTCGCACCCGTGTTTGAAAATGGCCGCTTCATCGGCGCGTTGCTTGGTGACATTCCACTGGAGAGCGTGATCACTCAGGTAAGCAACATGCGCTTTGCCGGTGGTGCCGCGACACTGACCGATCAAAACGCAGTCTTTTTTGCCAGTGATGATCCGAATGATATCGGCAAAACGCCCTCTCAGGTCAGTGCCACCTTCAGTGATATGGAAAACATGTTCCGCACCGATGAGCAAGGTCACTTGAGCTTTCCCTATATGGGCATTAATTTTGATGGCTATTTCCAGCGCGTTAACCTCACGGAAAATCGCTATTGGACGCTGATGGTATTTGTGGATCAGCAAACGGCGTTGGCGGACATTCGCAGTGCTAAAATTGAATCTTTAGTGACGGGGCTCATCCTGCTAGCACTGAGCTTGGCAGCAATCTATCTGATCATCAATTACTCATACCGTCCACTGATCAAACTGAAACAAGCGGTGTTAGATCTCTCCAAAGGGAGCGGCGATCTCACCGCACGACTTGAGGTCAATGGCAACGATGATTTGGCCCAAATCAGCCGCGGCTTTAATACCTTTGTCGAAAACCTGCAAAATATGATGCTGAAGGTCTCCCAAGCCAGTCAAATGATTTCGAGCAACATCACTCAGCTGTCGCAAAACACCCAAGAAAACGAGTCTGTTCTCGAGGCGCACTCGGCAGAAACCGAACAAGTGGTGACCGCGATTACTGAGATGAGTGAAAGTGCACGCAGTATTGCTCATAACGTCTCGCAATCGAATGACATCACAGAATCGGCCAGTAAAGAAGCCAGTCAATCGCTTGAAGTGGTCGACAATGCCGTCGTCACCGTGAGTGCACTGGTAGATGAAGTGGAAGATATGTCAGCCCGAATCACCAGCATGAATCAGGATGCAAACAAAATCAGCGACGTGCTCAATGTGATCGGGGAAATTTCCGAGCAAACCAACCTGCTTGCCCTTAACGCCGCGATTGAAGCCGCGCGGGCCGGTGAGCAAGGCCGTGGGTTCGCGGTGGTTGCCGATGAAGTTCGTGCCCTCGCCGCGCGCACGCAAAGCAGCACGACCGAAATCTCAGATATGCTTACTGCCCTCCTTGATGGCACATCGAGCGTGGTTGAGGCGATGGGAAAAACCAAAGAGCAGTGTCAAAGCACGGCGGATAAGACGTCGGAAGTCTCAAACAGCCTGACCATCATGAGCGCCTCCGTACGTGAAATTGATGATGTTAGCACCCAAATCGCAACCGCGACCGAAGAACAAAGTGCCGTAGCGGAGGAGTTGAGTAAAAACATGCTCTCGATTCGCGACATGGTGAGCAGCTTAGTCGAGAGCGGCAAGCAAACCGTTTCCGCAACCGACTCATTATCACAATCGAATCAAGAGCTTGATCGCTTAGTGTCGAATTTTAAACTGCAGTAGTTTTACACGCAGTCCGTTTCAAGCGGCACAAGCACCCTTACGCTTTATTCGGTTGTTGTTATCGTCAGGCAGGGCCCCCTGCCTGACTTCGCAGTTGGAGATGTAGTTATGTCTAGTGCTCACCCCGACGGCTATGCCGTCACCCCCACGTTCGCTAAACATTACCAAACCATGCGGGCGCATTTTTTTAACCGAGACCCGAACCGCTGGCCCATTTATCGTACCCCGGGTTTAGCCCAGTGGCTCGAGCAAGGCATGCTCCCTGCACCAACGTCACCCGATATACATTTGCTTGAGCAACAACATGTGCCAAGCCACAGCGATCTGAGTCATCATATTTTTCCGCCGCTTGCTTTACACGCGGCAACACACTCCAAAGATTGGACTGCACCGCAAGCGGTCGAAAATGTGATTACCGCACCCTGCGACCCTGCCATTCATGGCGCACTGCTGGCTACTTTGGCCAATCCAAACTTGGTGTATAGCGAATACGCGGGGTTGTCGGTAGAGCTTGAGCAAACTATCGTCCGCCAAGTCGCCAACTTGATTGGTTATGATGACCAACGCGCTACGGGGCTTTTTACCCAAGGTGGCACCTTTGGCAACCTTTACGGTTACTTGCTTGGGCTGAGAAAACAGTTTCCGCTGTCCGGTCAGCGGGGTCTGCAAGGGCAAGACTTTCGGATGATTAATTCATTGGCCGGTCACTACTCCAACATGACGAACCTCGGCCTGTTAGGGACAGATATTCCTAATCAAGTGCTTCGCGTCAAAGTCGATGCGCGTAACCGGATGGATTTGGATGATTTTGCCTACACCTTAAACGGCTGTTTGGCGCAAGGGCTAGCGGTTCCTACCATCTTGCTCACCTTTGGGACTACAGACACTTTTGCAATTGATGACATTGAACGTGTGTATCAGATCCGAGAACGTGCTTGCCAGCAATATAACGTCGACAGCAAGCCTCATATCCATGTGGATGCGGCCGTCGGTTGGCCATTGATCATGTTCAATGATTACGACTTTAACGACAATCCGCTCGGCATTAACAGCGTGACCGCGCAAAAGCTCGCCGCCTTGCTCCCGCGGATCCGCGGTCTGCGCTATGCCGATTCCATCACGATCGATTTCCAAAAATGGGGGTTTGTCCCTTATACCTCCAGTTTGGTGATGTTCAAAAATAGCGACGATATGGAGTGCCTCAAACAAGACCCTCACTATTTCTCCTATTTTGAAGCGAGCAAAACCACCCATACCCACCTGCAATCCACCATTGAGTGTTCTCGCGGTGCAGCGGGGGCTTATGGTGCTTACTGTGCGCTTAATATGCTAGGCAAGCGAGGTTATCAGACCATGATTGCGCATGGCTTACAAAATGCGGAGTATCTGAAAGAACGATTGAGCGATTTACCTTATTGCAAGGTGGTCGCGAGAGAGAATTTGGGGCCCACGGTGGCTTTTCGCCTGTATCACCCCGCTGAAGACCTCGATGTGGATACCTTGTTCGAGCAAGAACAAAAGCTACACCAATTAGGCGCGCGTATCGACAGTATTACCCAACACAGTTTATTTCACCGCCAGCACTTTTTGGCTCGGCAAGGTCGAAAACTTCATACTAATTGGGTTGAATCCATTGCCCATACGGAGTTCGACACCGATGGCCAATGCTTGTTTATGCCCGGCGAAAAGGCCGTGTTCCTTAATCCGTATACCGAGCAGCGCCATATCGGTGAATTTATTGACACCTTAATGGCAACGGAGACTGAACAGCCCGCCTGATCGCGGGCTTACCAACGCCAAAAGTGCGGCATAAACAGGGCCAAAACGGTGAAATACTCCAAACGGCCCAAAATCATTGCGGCATTCAGGAACCAAATACCGGTGTCACTCACCGGCTGGAAGTTGCTGCCAACCTCACCAAAACCTGGGCCCAATACATTGATACATGCGACGACCGCGGTAAATGCAGACCAAAAGTCGAGACCTGTCATCATCATCAACAAGGTGAAAACACCCGTGGTCAGCGCAGCCAGCGACATAAACGCCATAACCGCTTGCGTCACGTCGTTGGATACGACTTTGTCCTGATAGCGAATAGGCAGCATCGCTGAGGGGTGAATCAATTGGTGCAACTGGCGACGAATAATTTTAAACGTGATGATATCGCGAATAATTTTATTCCCGCCAGCAGTCGAGCCAGAGCAGCCGCCCAAATAGGCACAGAACACCAAGAACAGTCCGGTCGCCGCAGGCCAAGAGCTTAAATCAGCAGCACCAAATCCCGTGCTGGTAATAAAAGACACCACATGAAACGCAGCAAAGCTTAGAGAAACCCATACCGATTCATAACGTGATTCACCGTATAAATATAATCCCAATATCAGGGATAAGCAGGCAACGACAATGAGGAAGACCCGTGATTCTTCATCGTCGAAATACAAACGCACACCCCGCCAACCGATGCGAAAAATACGAAAGTGCAAACCGAAGTTAATCGCGCCAAGCAGCATAAAGACATTGGAGATCATCAACATCAAATGGCTTTGAAAGTGCCACATACTGGCATCATGCGTCGAGAAGCCACCGGTTGAAACGGTTGAGAAACTATGGGCAATGGCATCGTAAGCACTCATCCCCGCCAAATAATACGCAAGGGCACAAGCAAGCGTGATCACCACATACACGCCCCATAAATAGTGGGCCGTTTTGGAGATCCGCGGGGACAATTTCTCGTCTTTGATGGGTCCGGGGGTTTCTGCTTTTAACAGCCGCATCCCGCCCACGTTCAACATGGGGAGCACCGCGACCACAAAGATAACGACGCCAAGTCCGCCCATCCATTGTAAAAACTGGCGATACAACAAGAATGAGGCGGGCATGTCATCCAGCCCACTGAGTATGGTGGCACCAGCGGTGCTAAGTGCACTGATCGACTCAAAGGTGGCATCCGAGAAGTTCACCCCAGTCACCAGTTTAATCGGGATCCCACCCAATATACCGACCAAAATCCACGTAAAGGTCGAAAACAATAAGGCATCACGGAAGGTGACTTGGCTTAACTTACTTTTGCGAAATAGCCAAGAGATAACCAAAGAGGCCATCATCATCAGTAAAGAGGGATAAAAAAACTGTGTCGACACATGATCGCGAAATAGGAATAGCGACAGAAGTCCAAACACAAATTGAACAATACCCATCCATAAAACAGGCATGCCCAATAGACGCAGTGTGTTTTGAAAGTTAATCATGACATGGGAAACTCATCATTAACGCGCCAGTGGCCTGCAAGCCCTTCGAACCACTCGCGTTATCACGCCATTAAAGGCGACAACGGTAAAAGTGCACATTAAACCGCGCACCGTTAAAAGTATATAGCTGGCACATCGGGAATGTCCCACAATGCCACAGGCATATCAGCGTCGTTAATACCCTGCCAACAAGGCATTACGTCGCAGACATGGATCAAAAAAGCCGGGCATTGCTACCCGGCTTTCTATTATTTACTGCGCTTGGCGACGCTCACCGCGGAATGAGCCGCGATCATTGCCACGGTCACGGTTGAAGCGACGTTCGCCACGACCACGGTTGTCACGGTCTTGACGACCACGGCCACCGCGATCGCTTGGGCGACGGTCACGGATCACATTGCCTTCAACGCGTTGTGCATTGGTTTCTTTCTGGCGAATACGTAGCTTCTGAAGCTGCGCAAAGACTTCTTTTGGCATGGTCTTTGGCAACTGTACGTAAGTGTGTCCCGGTGCCAGTTTGATCGCACCAATGTTGTTTTTGTCTAGACCTAGCTCGTTAGCAATCGCGCCCACGATGTCTTTAACTTGTACGCCTTGCTCACGACCCACGCTTAACTGATAGGTATCCCAATCTGCAGGGTTGGTATCACGGCGGTCACGACCATTTTGGCGATCATCACGACGACGCTCACGACGTTGGCTTTCACGTTCCATGGCCGCAATCATTGGATCAGGGCCTTTGTAGAACAATGGACGCTTGCCTTGCTGACGCTGAAGTAACATCGCCGCTAAGGTAGTCGCATCAACTTCGATGTCATTTTGTAGCTGTTCAATCAAGCTAACGAAAGGAGCGATTGAGTCAGCATCTTTTTTCTCAGCCAGTTCGCTAGCCAAACGGGCAACACGAGATTCCGCTACTTTATCGCGGTTCGGCAACTGGATTTCGTCCATGCGCGTCTGAGTGACACGCTCAATGGTACGCAGCATACGCATCTGGTTGGTACGTACCAACAAGATCGCTTTACCTGCACGTCCAGCACGACCGGTACGACCAATTCGGTGAATGTAAGATTCAACATCAAACGGAATGTCATAGTTAAAGACATGGGTGATACGTGGCACATCAAGACCACGCGCAACAACGTCAGTTGCTACCAAAATATCAATCACGCCACGTTTGATGTGGTCAACCGTACGCTCACGTTGAGATTGTGGAATATCACCGTGCAGCGCAGCGGCTTTAAAGCCACGTGCAGACAACCAGTCCGCAAGACGCTCGGTATCTTGACGAGTACGAACGAACACAATCGATGCGTCTGTGTCTTGCGTTTCCAAAAGACGGCTCATCGCTTCGTCTTTTTCTACGCCTTTCACGACCCAGAATTGTTGCTCAACTTTCTCAACCGTACGGTTGCTTCCCGCAACGTCGATGCGAGCAGGCTTACGCAAGAAACGATCAACGATTTGTTTAACGATTGGAGGCATGGTGGCAGAGAACAACACGCGTTGTGCTGACTCAGGTGCTTGCTCCATGATCCAAGTGACGTCGTCTACGAAGCCCATTTTGAGCATTTCGTCAGCTTCGTCGAGAATAAAGGTATGTACTTCATCCAGCTTCAAACGATCGCGGTTAATCAAATCTTTCACACGACCAGGGGTACCCACGATAATGTGCGCGCCGCTTTTCAGCGCCTTCATTTGATCAACGATCGAAGCACCACCGTAGATCTCAAGAATTTTGAGGCCTTTGATGTTTTGCGCCAAGGTTTTCATCTCAGCAGCAACCTGAATGGCCAACTCGCGAGTCGGCGCCATCACGATGGCTTGAGGTTTATGCTGGCTTAAATCAACTTTGTTCAACAGCGGCAAAGAAAACGCCGCGGTTTTGCCCGTCCCCGTCTGCGCTTTACCTAGCGCATCACGGCCTTCTAGCAGCACAGGAATAGACGCAGCCTGAATCGGTGTTGGCGATTCAAAGCCCATGGCGTCAAGTGCAGATAAAAGGGTGTCGGCCAGATCTAACTGGCGAAATTTGGTTACAGATTCTTGCATTGGGATCCCAATCTATGAGTGTAGCGAAACGGGGCCCCTTCAGCGTTCTGCTCAACCAGCTACACTGCTCTTTCACAGTGTAAGTCACCAGCGCCACGGGCCTCGGTAATTAAGGGTGTGCATTCTGCGCTATTCAGGCGAAAAAAGCCAGAAAAAGTTGAACAACTTCACAAATTTTGCCGCTTTCGCGCACTCATGTGGCACATTGTTTATCTCGCATACAATCCCTGTATGGTTACGCATCAACCGATTACTGGCGATTCACTCGGATCCACGCCTTACCACACCATCGATAGCAATTTCCGGTCACGGGTTGGTTTTGCGTGACCGAATACGTATAGTGTGGCGATTCGAAAACCGAGACCGATGTTATGTTTCAAGACAATCCCCTGCTAGCGCAACTTAAGCAACAGATCCAAGAAACCCTGCCCAAGAAAGAGGGAACGGTGAAAGCCACTGAAAAAGGCTTTGGCTTTTTAGAAGTGGACGATAAAACCAGCCTCTTTATTCCACCACCGTATATGAAGAAAGTGATGCACGGTGATCGTGTTGAAGCCTTCGTTCGCACAGAAAAAGAGCGTGAGGTCGCAGAGCCGGATGCCTTGGTTGAGCAAAGCATTGACCGCTTTATTGGTCGTGTTCAGTGGATTCGTAACCGTCTCAATATTGTCCCGGATCATCCGCAAATCAAAGATGCTATCCGTGCCAAAACCCAGCGCGGCTTATCGCAAGACGAACTCAAAGATGGCGACTGGGTTGTCGCATCCCTGATCCGTCACCCACTCAAAGGCGACGACAACTTCTTCTGCCAAGTCAGTGAAAAAATCACCGATGCCAATGACAAGATTGCACCTTGGTGGGTCACGCTAGCAAAACATAACTTACCAAACCAAGAGCCAGCGCCTAAAGAAGCATGGGCGATGTTGGAGCAAGGTTTAGAGCGCCGCGATCTGACCGCGCTTCCCTTCGTGACCATTGATAGCGAATCGACCAAAGATATGGACGATGCGTTATATGTAAAAGCCAACGAGCAAGGCGGCTTTACCATGACAGTCGCGATTGCCGATCCGACTGCGTATATCGATGCGGATGACGACCTTGACCAAGTGGCCCGCAGCCGCGGCTTTACGATTTACTTGCCCGGTCGCAATATCCCAATGTTGCCTCGCGATCTGAGTGACGATTTGTGTTCACTACGTGCCCACGAGAAACGTCCGGCGCTTTGCTGTACCTTCAATATCGCTGCCGATGGCACCATTGCCGATGACGCCGAGTTTTTCTCAGCATGGATCCAATCACACGGCCAGCTAGCCTACGACAAGGTATCTGACTACATCGAGCAAGGTGAACAAGCAGCTTGGCAGCCAGAGAGCAGCGACATCGCGGATCAAATCCATCAGTTGCATCAGTTTGCACTTGCTCGCATTGAATGGCGTGAAACGCATGCGGTGACCTTCCCCGATCGTCCAGACTATCGCTTTGAACTCAGCGAAGATAACGATGTGATCGCGATTCATACTGACGCGCGCCGTATCGCTAACCGTATCGTTGAAGAGGCGATGATCAGCGCTAACATTTGTGCGGGTCGCAAACTGCGTGAATCGTTCGGTTTCGGTATTTTTAATACTCACGCAGGCTTTAACAGTGACAAGCTGAACGATGTGGTCGAGTTGGTCAAAGCCCATGAAGGAGAAGCCGATAGCGAGAGTTTGGCAACCGTTGAAGGCTTTAGCGCATTGCGTCGTTGGTTAAACAGCCTCGACAGCACGTATCTCGACAACCGCCTGCGTCGTTTCCAAGCGTACAGTGAAATTGGTCATGAGCCTGCTCCTCACTACGCGATGGGCCTTGATGTCTACGCTACATGGACATCGCCTATCCGTAAGTACGGCGATATGATTAACCACCGCTTACTCAAAGCGATCATTCGCGGCGAAACCGAAGCCAATGCCCCTGCGGATACGGTCGGTGAAGAACTGGCTGGTCATCGCAAACACCACCGCATGGCCGAGCGCGATGTCGCTGATTGGCTGTACGTCCGTTTGTTGAAGCCAGAAGTGGAAGCACAAACCCGTTACACAGCGGAAATCTTTGATATTAACCGCGCGGGTATGCGTGTTCGCCTACTCGAAAATGGTGCACCGGCGTTTATTCCATCGTCACTGATCATCGATAACAAAACCCGCATTGCCTGTGATAAAGAAACTGGCACAGTGACCATTGATGGCAATGTTGAGTTTAAGCTTGGCGACAGCCTAGAAGTGGTGATTGCGGATATCAAAGAATCCACGCGCTCTATTGTGGCAAAACCAACCCAAGTGTTTGCGCTGCCTGAGCAAGCGAAAGACGAATAATCTCGCCCACTTTCTTGTGGCTCTCTACGGCGAGTCCACTCCCCTTCAAAGCCAAGCCTTACCGCTTGGCTTTTTTATTGGGCGTCTTGCGCCGAAAGTGATAAGTTAGTCATTAGTTTCGCGCTATCTAACGGCAAGGCGCCAAGGTCATCGAGCCACCATCCCATCGATAACAAGCCTTGACGGCGCATCGGCTGGAAAAAGCACAAGGCTGGTCACAGTCTGTTTGTTTAAGGCACTGAATTTGGCACCCTTTCACAATGCGCAAACTATGATAGCTAAAACACAAGCATTGATTTTTCACACTTGCCACGCAGTATATAAGGTGTCATGGGGCTGTTACATTCACCGTTAGCACGCTTGGGCGTGCCGCTACTTATCTTCCTTGTTTTTGCTGCCGGTTATCACCCGTTGCTGGCCTCGCTTTCGCCATACCTAAACTTACTCTATGCCGCGCCCTTCTATTTATTATTTACTGCCCTGCTATTAAGTCACTTGTTCAAGAGTGCGCGTGTTGGCATGACTGTGGTGATATTGCTTATTAGCTACACCGTCATTTTAACCCGGCTGCAATCACCGCTGACTGACGGCACAACCTATTTGGAATATGTCCTTCTGGTCGTATTGTTGCCGATTAATTTGCTCTATATTCGCATCACCCGCGATAGAAAGCTGACCTCGCTGTATGGCTTGTTATTTTTTGCCGCTATGGCACTCGAGATTGGCTGGGGCGCGCTGTTAGTGATGCAATATGGTGAATTGGCGACCTGGCTGTACCAGCATCCAGTGTTTGTGCGCATCCCCGCCTTTAGCCCATTGCCCCTGCTTTTGATCGTAATGCTACTGATTGCGCTGTGTATGGCCGCGATACGTGTTTTACATAAAAACAGTGTCGATGATCATGCCACCTTTATCGCGCTCGCCTGTACATCGGTCACGGTGATCTTTTTTGATATGGCCTATGTGTCATCATTTAGTTTTGCCATTGCCGGCTTACTTCTTATTGCCAACCAAGTCGCGTTTAGTCATCAATTGGCCTTTTTAGATGGTTTAACCGCTATTCCAAGTCGTCGGGCATTGCAAGATGAGTTAAAGCACCTCGGTCGCCGTTACACCATCGCCATGCTCGATGTGGATCACTTCAAGCGCTTTAATGACACCTATGGCCATGAAACCGGTGACGATGTGTTAAAACTGGTGGCGAGTTTGCTGTCACAATGCGAAGGTGGCGCAAGCGCTTTCCGCTACGGCGGGGAAGAATTTACCCTTTTATTCAAAGGAAAAACCACCGATCAATGCCTGCCTTTTCTTGACGCATTGCGAGAGGATATTGCCCAATACCCGTTGGTACTTCGTGAAGAAAACCGTCCCACCAACCCGAGTGAAGGCAAGCAAAAACGAGGACAGAAAAAAGATAGCGCAACCGTTCATGTGACTGTCAGTATCGGCTTCGCCGATGCCTCGCAAGCCAGCCAACCGGATGAAGTGTTGCAACTGGCCGATCAAGCGCTGTATAAAGCTAAACAGGCGGGAAGAAACTGTATTCGAGGAAGCGAATGATAAAGCTAGGGTTAGTGTGTACCTTCATCCTGTTGCTAAGCGCATGTAGCAGCTCACCATCGGATCCGGACTCAAGCACAACGCCCGTCTCCTCGGCTCACTCACATTCCGCAAGCAGCCAAGCATTGCACTACGCACTAACCCAGCACTACCAGCAATGGCAAGGCACGCCTTACCGTTGGGGAGGCACCTCACGCCAAGGCATCGACTGCTCAGCTTATACCCAGCGCGTTTATCGTGATGCGCTATCCACGCCCTTACCGCGCACAACCCATGGCCAAGCAAAGGGCGGCTATCCAGTTGATTATCAAGATGCTCAATTGGGCGATTTAGTTTTCTTCCACATTCGCCCCGGCTTGCGCCATGTTGGTATCTATCTCGGCAATCAGCAATTTATGCATGCGTCCACGTCACAGGGAGTGACAGTGTCACGACTCGATAATCCGTATTGGCAAGCGCGCTTCTGGCAATTCCGTCGTTATTTCTGAGGCGACGCTTTTACCGAGTCAGCCAGTTCGCAACAGGGTTGATAGCGCGGACACGTGACGACATGATCATTGACCATGCCAAGCGCTTGCATCAGCGAATAACAAATCGTCTCGCCCACAAACTTAAAGCCACGCTTTTTCAAAAAGCGACTCATGGCTCGGGACTCGTCGGTCGCGGTGGCGACATCGGCATCCGATTGGTGGTGGTTAACAATCGGTACACCGTCAGTAAACTGCCAAAGTGCTTTCGCCAAGGATCCATACTCTTCCACCAGCGTCACCGCCGCTTTCGCATTGGTAAACACAGACGCCACTTTCAAGCGATTGCGGACAATCTCGTGGTTGGCCATGATCTCAGCAATATTCGGCTCAGCCACGTTTGCCAGTTGATAGAAATCGAAATCAGAAAAAGCGGCGCGATACGCGGAACGCTTTTCTAAAATCAGCCGCCAACTTAATCCTGCTTGCGCGCCCTCTAAGCAAATGAACTCAAAGATCGCTTGATCATCAAATGTCGGCACGCCCCACTCGGTATCGTGATAATGCCGCTCCGACTCACTCTGCTGTGCCCATTGGCAAGGTTCCATGACAATTTCCCTCAAAGTTGGTTGCATGATGGTAATGCATTTGTTCCGATTGTCCGCGATTTTGTTGTTCATGCCACGAAATCAGCGAGTTAACTCCGTATAAATCTGTCGATTTCGTTAACATGTCGCTATCTTTGATCGCTACAAGTCTATGAAACGTAACATACTCGTTGTTGTCAGAGTGCATTCACTCTCAGTGGTAACCATAAAGGAAAACACGTGACAAAAAAGCATATTCTTATCACAGGGGCAGGACAACGGATCGGCTACGCGCTTGCTTGTCACTTTCTTGCACAAGGGCATCAGGTCACTGTGTCATATCGGACACCGCGTCCCCAAGTGAGTGAGCTTATCGAGCGAGGCGCTCATTGTATTCAGGCGGACTTTTCTACCGATGTCGGCATTCACGCATTTATCCAAGCCATTGACGCGCATAATCCGGTGTTTGATTGCTTAATCCATAATGCCTCATCGTGGGACAGTGAAAAGCAAAGCCAAGATTTCGCGGCTTTGTTTGACAGCATGATGCAAATCCACGCCAAAACGCCTTATCTGATCAATATGGCGGCAACCCGATGGATGAACAGCGGCGACATTATTCACCTGACCGATTATGTGGCCCATAAAGGTAGCGCAAAACATCTTGCCTATGCCGCGAGTAAAGCCGCGCTTGAAAACCTCACGCTATCGTTTGCCCAACAACTCGCCCCCGACATCAAGGTAAACAGTATTTCCCCCGCGCTTATCATGTTCAACGACGGCGATGACGATGCCTACCGAGAGAAAGCGCGCAAAAAATCGATTTTGGGCACCGTGCCCGGCGAGCAGGAAGTGATCAACGCCTGCGACTTTATTCTTGCCAGTCAGCATATGACGGGCCAATCCCTTAAACTCGATGGCGGACGCCATTTAGCGTAATTGCCTAACTGGAAAGCACAATGATGAATGACGCTGTGATCAAAATTACCAACCTACGTTTGCGTACTTATATCGGCTTTAACCCCGAAGAGCAGGAAAAAAAGCAAGATGTGGTAATTAACGTAGAAATTCACTATCCCGGCCACAAAGCCAGCCAAGAGGATAATGTTGACGACGCACTGAACTATAAAGTGATCACCAAAGCGATTATCGACTATGTTGAGAATGGCCGCTTTTTGTTGTTGGAAAAACTGGTCGCCGGCGTGCTCGACATTGCACGCGATCACCACTGGGTGCGTTACGCCCAAGTAACTATTGATAAGCCGCATGCGTTAAGGTTTGCCGACTCCGTCTCACTGAGCCTCAGTTGGACAGACCGCGATTCGTAACCGCGTAAAGAGTTCGTTAGAATAATTCGAACATCTTGTTCAAGGTAACTTGGTTCTGAATTTCATTTTACCTTATATACTGTGTTGGAATTGTTATTAGGACAGGGACTATGACAGCAAAAACGAGTTACGATCCTGTAATGCGGGTGCTGCACTGGCTTTCTACTCTGGTCATTATCGGCTTGTTTGCCGTGGGCCTGTGGATGGTCGACCTTAGCTATTACAGCAGTTGGTATCAAACCGCCCCACATTGGCATAAATCCATTGGGATCTTGCTCGCTGGCGCCACCATACTGCGCTTAGGGTGGAAAATCACTCATACGATGCCCAAGGTTGAGGGCAAAGCGTGGGAACGTAAGGCCGCGACCGCGGCACATCACACGATTTATTTGCTCCTCGCTGTACTGTTTGTGTCTGGGTATTTAATTTCTACCTCAGATGGCCGAGGTATCGACGTGTTTACTTGGTTTACCGTGCCGAGTGCTGGGGAGCTTTTCCCTAATCAGTCGGATATCGCGGGTGACGTACACTATTACGTTGCCATTACTCTGATTGCCCTAGCCGCTGTTCACGCACTGGCTGCGTTAAAGCACCATTTTATTGACAAAGACAATACGTTACGGAAGATGATCGGAGGAAACCCGAAATGAAAAAACTCATGTTAGCCATGGGAATTAGCGCCGCGACACTCTTATCTGGGCCTGCATTGGCAGACACTTATATGATTGACACCAAAGGCGCACATGCCTCTGTCAACTTCAAAGTGCCTCACTTGGGCTACAGCTTTATCAAGGGTCGCTTTAACAAATTTGATGGTCAGTTTGAATTTGATCCCAACAACATTGGCGCGTCTAGCGTGACAGTGACCGTTGATACCACCAGCTTGGACTCCAACCAAGCCGAGCGTGACAAGCATATTCGTAGTGCGGATTTTCTTAACGCGAGCAAGTTTGGCCAAGCCACTTTCAAGAGCACCAAGGTCACAGATAACGGCGATGGCTCAATGACTATTGCAGGCGATCTCACCTTGCATGGGCAAACCAAGCCGATTGAGATTGACGCTGAATTAGTTGGCCACGGCGATGACCCTTGGGGTAACTACCGCGCAGGCTTTATGGGCAACACTCGCCTCGAGCTTGCTGATTTCGGCATTGCCACTATGGGTCCAGCCACGTATGTCGATATGGAGCTGCACGTAGAGGGTATCCGCCAATAAGGGATAATCCTTTCCTTCCCTACTAATCCACACGCCCCGGCACCTGCTGGGGCGTTTATTATCGATCCCTAAAACATTCACTATACTCATAAAAAGCGACGCCTTGGTCTGGCGATGATATCCATTGTTCGATAAGGATACCTATTTATGAGACTCACCTCTTTTAAGCGTCTTTCCCTCGTTTTTGCTTTCTGTCTCGTCACACTTCCGGCACAAGGGGCGATGAAAATTGTTACCGCAGTCAACGATGTTTGGCCCCCTTACGTCACCCGAGATACGGCTAAACCGGGCTTTTCTGTCGAAGTGGTGACCGCAGCCCTTTCTACCCAAGGCTATGACACCAAATTCTTACTCTTCCCTTGGGCGCGTG
Source organism: Salinivibrio sp. SS2 (assembly GCF_001722075.1). Lineage (NCBI taxonomy): Bacteria > Pseudomonadati > Pseudomonadota > Gammaproteobacteria > Vibrionales > Vibrionaceae > Salinivibrio > Salinivibrio sp. SS2. The sequence continues at coordinate 23,996 of NZ_MEBP01000081.1, forward strand.
GCTTGTACGAAGTCAGAAATGGGCGAATCGACTTAATCACCACCACTTGGTACACAGACGCACGTAGTGAATTTCTGCTCTACAGCGACCCCTATTTCGCAACCAATATCGATATCATGATGCGAAAAGACACAGCGTTTGACTTCACTGGCCCAGAAAGCCTTACCGGCAAACGGGTTGCCAGTGTACTGGAATATGGCTATGAACCTTGGTTTTTAGACGCGGATTATTTTCAACGGGTGGAAACCACCTCGTTAAGATCAAGCTTACAAATGCTCGCTGCCAAACGGGTCGATCTGGCCGTGGGCAATCGCTTTGTGATGCAACACGAGCTCGAACCCTTAAACCTAAATACTGATGATTTTCACTTTTCCCCCACCCCGATGATCAAGCAACATATCCATGTCACCGCCGGCAAAGCCAACCCTAAGGCGCAAGAATATATTCAAGCCTTTAACCGCGGGTTAGAAATAATCAAACGGAATGGCACCTTTGACGATTTGAAGCAAAAATACGGGCTGCTCTTACCAGACGATGTGGCTGCAGAGTGAAACCCTATCGTCATAGTTGCTGGTTAGGATGCCTATCAATGTCTCATTACATCAGTTTGGCTATGACTTCTCCGATTAACATTGCATTCTTCGACTTAGACGAAACACTGATTGCCACCGACACCAAGCAAGCGTGGCTGGAATACCTTTGCCAGTGCGATCTCGCCCCGCAAAACCTGGTCGACCAAGAAAAACGGGCGTATCTGGATTTTAAAAAAGGCCGCATCAACCTTGAGCAGTATATGCAAGTGCAGTTGAGCCCAATCAAAGGAAAATCCACTCAAACTGTGGCTGCATGGGCGACCGACTTTATCGATCAGCGCGTCGCTCCCGTGGTAGTGCCACAAGCGTTAGAGCGCATCGAGTGGCACCGAACACGAGGCGATCACTGTGTGCTGGTATCGAATACCGCCGCACACTTGGCAAGACCGATTGGCGAACTACTCAAACTCGATACCGTGATTGCGATTGAGCTTGAAACATTAAATGGCGTGTATACAGGTAGCATATCCCATTGCGTGCGTGATTTTCGTGGCAAGCATGACTACATGCAGGCATGGCTATCTGACCGTCATGACACGGTCGGCCACACATACGGTTACAGTGATTCGCACTGGGATGTCCCCTTGCTTGAGCAAGTTGACAGCGCTTTTGCGGTTAACCCTGACCCGCACTTAAGCCTGCATGCCCAAGAAAAAGATTGGACCATTATGGAGTGGGCTCGCTACGACACCATTCGTGATTAGTAAAAGATCACAGGAAACATGACGACAGGGCGCCTCGTGTGCCCTTTTTAATAACACCCACTTGAGAATGATTATCATAACCGTTATCTTTAACGTATGATCGGCTGGCGACCTCACGCCGTAGTCACACGCATAATGAACGAGATTAACGCTTATGAGAAAACACCTGCTAATTATTGCGGCGCTCTTGCTCTCTCCGATGGCGCACGCCGACCAATTAAAACACGCGGACAAGCTAAAAGTAGTGACCAGCTTTACCATTCTGGCTGATATGGCTGCCAACGTGGCGGGCGAGCATGCCGAGGTAGTGTCTCTCACTAAACCCGGCGCGGAGATCCACAATTACCAACCCACTCCGGGAGATATTCTGCGTGCGCAAGGTGCGGATGTGGTGATGTGGAACGGGTTAGGCTTAGAGCGCTGGTTCGAACGTTTTTTCCAGCACATTGATAAGGTGCAGAATGTGATCTTATCTGACGGGGTGGAGCCGATTATGATTGCCTCTGGCCCGTATCGTGGCAAGCCCAACCCACACGCGTGGATGTCGCCCTCAGATGCGATGCGATACGTTGATAACATCGAGCGCGCCCTGATCAAGTACGATCCCGCCAATCAAACGCACTACCAAGCCAATGCCAATGCCTACAAGGCGCAAATTCAAGCCGTGTTCGCGCGTGCGCAAGACGCCTTATCCGCTGTCCCCGAATCCCAGCGTTGGTTGGTAAGCAGTGAGGGTGCGTTTTCTTATCTGGCGCGTGATTTAAACCTCAACGAAGCCTATTTATGGCCGATTAACGCCGAGCGCCAGGGCACACCGCAACAAGTGCGCGCGCTGATTGATACCGTGCGAGAACACCAAGTGCGTGCTGTCTTTTCCGAAAGCACCGTGTCTGATGCGCCCGCCAAACAAGTCGCCGCAGAAACCGACGCGTACTATGGAGGCATTTTATATGTCGACTCGCTCAGCACCGCTGACGGGCCCGTGCCTGACTATCTATCCTTACTGACAGTTACCACAGAAACCGTGTTAGCGGGGTTACGCCATGACGCACTATGATTTAACCGACGGCACGCCCAGTGTATTAGATGTCAACGAGGTGCGTGTTGTGTATCGAAACGGCCTGTGTGCCCTTGAACACGCCAGCTTCTCGCTGCCCGCGCAAACCATTACTGCCCTAGTCGGTGCCAATGGCAGCGGCAAATCCACCTTGTTTAAAGCGATCATGGGGTTTGTGAACCCCGGCAGTGGCAGCATTGCGGTGAACGGCACCCCAATTAAGCAAGCGCAAAAAGCAGGCTTGGTCGCTTATGTGCCTCAATCGGAAGAGATTGATTGGTCGTTCCCGGTGTTAGTGGAAGACGTGGTGATGATGGGTCGCTACGGCAAGATGTCATTTATGCGTCGCCCCAAAGCGGCGGATCATCAGGCCGTGGATGAGGCCTTAGCCCGCGTGGGTATGACAGCCTTTCGCCAGCGGCAAATTGGTGAATTGTCCGGCGGACAGAAAAAGCGCGTTTTCCTCGCCCGCGCTCTGGCTCAGCACAGCCCGCTGATTTTACTGGATGAGCCTTTTACTGGCGTAGATGTCACCAGTGAAGAGTCGATTATGCGTTTGTTGCTCGAGCTTAAAGACGAGGGCAAAACCATTTTAATCGCCACCCATAACCTTGGCACCGTGCCCGACTTTTGCGATCGCACCGTGCTGGTCAATCGCGCGGTAGTGGCAGGCGGACACACCGACCATGTGTTTACTACTGAGAACCTGAGTGCCATTTTTGGCGGCAAACTGCGCCAATATGTCATGCCCAGCGATCAGCTCCACCAAGACGCCGATCCGCGCGAGCTGTCGGTCATTTCCGATGATGAACGACCTTTGGTGGTATATGGCAAGCGCGAACAAAGCGCGCAGGAGCGGCGCGAATGAGCTTACTTGATCCCCTCGCCTATCAATACATGCAAAAAGCATTGCTGGTCACCACCTTGATTGGTGGCGTGTGCGGCTTGCTCTCTGCCTTTTTGATGCTCAAAGGCTGGTCGCTGATGGGCGATGCCCTCTCCCATGCGATTGTACCGGGCGTTGCCGGCGCTTATATGCTGGGCTTGCCCTTTTCTCTCGGCGCCTTTGTTGCCGGCGGCATGGCCGCGAGCGTGATGCTGTTTTTGCATCAACGTAGCCACATCAAACAAGATGCGATCATCGGTTTAATTTTCTCGAGCTTTTTCGCCTTCGGGCTCTTTTTAGTCTCGATTTCGCCCGTCGCGGTCGATATTCAACAAATTATGCTGGGCAACTTGCTCGCCATTGCCCCACTCGATGCGGTGCAAATGCTAGTCATTGCCTTGGTCAGCCTCACCGTACTGGCGGTGAAATGGCGTGATTTTATGCTGACCTTTTTTGATGAAAGCCACGCCCGCTGCATTGGTTTACCCGTGGTGGGGCTTAAAGTGCTGTTTTTCGCGCTGCTCAGCGCCTGCACCATGGCGGCACTTAAAAGTGTCGGTGCCTTTTTGGTGATTTGCTTGGTGATCGCCCCCGGCGCCACCGCCTATTTATTGAGTGATCGCTTTGGGCCCGTGTTGGTGCTGAGCGGTGTCATCGGCACAGTCACCTCACTGTTTGGGGTGTACATCAGCTATTTCGCCAACCTTAACGCCGGCGCACTGATTGTGCTGGCCCAAGTGGGACTCTTCTTAGCCGCCTTTGTGTTTGGCCCCAAACACGGGATCCTCGCGCGGCGCGCCAAACGTCAGGAGGCACTGCAATGAATCCGTATCAACTGACTTTTATGCAAGATGCTTTGCTCATGGCCATCTTAGTGGCACTGCCCTGTGCGCTGCTTTCGTGCTATTTGGTGTTAAAAGGCTGGTCATTAATTGGCGATGCCGTGGCACACGCGGTGCTGCCGGGGTTGGTGCTAGCAAACTTATTTGGCCTGCCGCTGATTGTCGGCGCCTTTGCTGCGGGCTCCGCATGCGCCACTAGTGTGCATTGGCTCAAACAAAATAGCCGTGTAAAAGAAGACACCTTGCTGGGGATTGTGTTTTCTGGCTTTTTCGCGCTGGGGCTGATTTTGCAAGGCCAGTTCCCGTCTGATTTGCACCTTGATCATATTCTATTTGGCAACCTGTTGGGAATTAACCACCAACAGCTGCTCACCGCCGCCATTACCGGCTTAGTCGTGCTTGCGCTCGTGCTGCTTAAAGGGCGAGATTTAATGCTGCTATCGTTCGACCCTGCACAAGCCAGCGTGCTCGGGCTCCCCGTACAAAAGCTTCACTGGCTTCTGCTTTCAGTAATGATTGCCACCATTGTGGCGGGGTTACATGCCGTGGGGATCATCTTAGTGGTAGCGATGTTGATTGCACCGGGCGTCACTGCCTTTATGCTCAGCAAGCAATTTAGCCGCATGTTATGGATTGCCTGTGCGATTGCCTTAGTCACCGCCGTGGGGGGCGTCACCCTGTCGTTTTACCTCGACAGTGCACCTGGCCCGACTATTGTATTGCTACTCACCGGCTGTTTTGTGGTGACCTTCGCGTGGCAGCAATATCAAATCCACCGCAACCAACAGCGCCCACAGCCGATGCACAAAACCACAAAAGCAACGCGCTCTGCCACCACCCATTCAGCGCAATCGCACTGATCGGCATCGGCGATCCCAACCTGAGCAGTGCGCGAGATAGAGCTCGCGCACATTGCTCGTCGCATAGGTTTTATCGCCCATGCCCGTCATCTTGCCTTCACGCACGCCAAATACCATAATTAGGTATATATTGGTATCAACGAGTTCTAACCATGGCAAAGAATACAAGTATTACCCTAGGTGAACACTTCGATGGCTTTATCGCTAGCCAAATCGAAACAGGGCGCTACAGCTCGACAAGTGAAGTCGTTCGCGCCGCACTGCGTTTACTCGAAAACCAAGAGACAAAACTGCATACACTGCGTCAACTTCTCGTAGAGGGCGAACAGAGTGGCGATGCTGAGTATGACATCGATAACTTTATCCAAGAAATCGATGCCGAAGATACGCAATGAAGCCATTTACGCTGACTATCGCCGCCAAAACGGACTTAAGGAATATCGCGTTGTTTACCCAGCGTCGTTGGGGAAAGGGACAGCGCAATCTATATGTAAAACAGTTCGATGACACCTTTTGGTTATTGGCTGAAAACCCAGACATGGGAAAACCGTGTGATGACATCCGATCAGGGTATCGTAAATTTCCTCTTGGCAGCCATATTGTTTTTTATCAACCCAAGGGTAATCATCACATTAAAGTCGTTCGAATATTGCATAAAAGCATGGATGTGAATCCAGCACTGGGTGTTTAGTCCACCGTAGTCACTTATATGTTCTCTATCGACGGACACAACCGCATCCCAACCAGAGCAGTGCGCGAAACGGAGCCCTCGTTCTAATCGCGCACACCTCCCCAACTCGCTCCTTGGCACTCTAACCAACTTCTTGCACCCACCTCACAAAATATGGTTTATCTAACACTTTGGACAATAGCGCACGAAAACCAAAACAACCCTTGATAGACTAATCCCAAATCTGCCAACTCAATGGCGTGTTAGATGCCGACAACTAAATGGCGGTAGCATAGCAAAACGCGCGTTTATCCGTGACAGATGCACACTACCTTAGAGTGGATAACTAAAAGCGTCGATGAGTCAATCGGTTACAGATTAATGCTTGTGGATAGTATGAACGCCCGAGTAGGGATAGGCGGCGTGTACATTTTCGCGGAAAAGAGATATGTATGAAAGGCGGTAAATACTATCTATATCAGCTTTTTATATAGATAAGATTGCGTATAACAGTTTTGGAAAATCGAGCATGCGCGCTAATACAATGTTATATGCCGGAGCAGCCCCAACCAAATCGGAGCTGCTATCTTTCTTTGATTGCTATTTAATCCACCCTTGCTGGACAGCATGTATCTTAGCTTTGTCTGTCACAAATACCCACCCTTGGGAATAGTTTACAAAGCCTTGTTCATGAAGTTGTTTTGCGTGTATTTCAAAAACTATGCGGGATAAATTTAGGTGGTTGTAAACCAGTTTATCCTCTATGGCATCTCGACCGCCTTCGTAAATAGCGATAATGGTCTTCAAAATATCTGAGGAGATGTCGTGGTTCTTAACTGTCGGCGTTTGAGAGGCAGGCTTAAAAGGGTTGTTTCCTAACTCAGGTTTTTTGAAGAGTGGCTCCCCGTGAATTGCACGTACCAAATCATCTATAACAGCCTCGAATTCATCATCGTTGGAAAAGTCCAAATACAATTTAGATGTCAAAAATGTCGGAGTAAGGTTTGTGCCCGCGGATTCAACTGCGAA
>NZ_MEBP01000082.1:0-107629 GCF_001722075.1 Salinivibrio sp. SS2
CTCACCCTACTCGATGTATTGTCTGAGCACAAGGCTAACAGAATGGATGAGTCGCTAGCGGCGCCGAGTCGGGATAAGTTGGCTAAGCATAAATACGCCTGCGGCCGCAACCACGACCGATGGACCAGCCGGCGTATCGTAAAACCAAGAGCCCGCCATACCGAGAAAAACGGCGCCCATACCAATTAAACTCGCCAATGATGCCATTTGCTCGGGCGTGGCGGAGAGACGTCGCGCTGTCGCTGCGGGAATGATTAGCATCGACGTAATGATCAAGGCGCCAACAAATTTCATCGCCAGTGCAATCACAAGCCCGATAAGCAGCATGAGCAGCAGCCGTAAGCGTTCTACATCAATACCCTCAACTTGAGCCAGCTCTTCGCTGACGGTCATCGAGAGTAAAGGTTCCCAGTAATAGGCCAACACCGCAAATGTGAAGCAAGCACCAATCGCTAACCAGGTTAAATCGGTATAGGTTACGGCCAATAAGTCCCCAAACAGATACGCCATTAAATCCACGCGCACCGTATCAAGAAAGCTGACTGCAACGAGCCCTAACGATAAAGCACTGTGCGCCAAAATACCGAGCAGAGTATCAGTGGCGACCAAATGCTGGCGCTGTAAACCAACCAACACAATGGCGAGTAACAGACAGGTTGCGATGAGCGCAAGATTAAGGTCAATTTGCAACAAAAAACCGACGGCGAGCCCAAGCAACGACGCATGGGCAAGTGTGTCACCAAAATAGGCCATTCGACGCCATACCACAAAAGAGCCCAGTGGACCTGCAATGGCGGCAATCAGCACCCCTCCTAGAATAGGAGCCATTAAAAACTCAATCATGTTGGTGTTCCTGATGTTGGCAGCCATTAACAGGCTGTCCAGATAAATCGTGATCGTGATTATGATGGTGGTGATACAAAGCAAGCTGTTCGCCGGTTTGGCGACCGAACATCGCGACATAAGAGGGATGTTGAGAAATCGCATCTGGCGCCCCTGAGCAACACACATGGTGCTGCAAACAGATCACCTCATCGGTTTTCGCCATCACTAAATGCAGGTCGTGTGAGACCATCAAAACGGCGCAGCTGAGTGTGTCACGCAGCGTCGCGATAAGGCTATACATTTCAAGCTGGCCACTGACATCCACACCTTGCACCGGTTCGTCCAGTACCAAAAGATCGGGGGATTTAAGTATCGCACGGGCAAGCAATACCCGCTGGGTTTCCCCGCCGGACAAGGTATGCATGTTAGAAAATTGCAGTGCGGCCGCATTGACGGTGCTTAGCGCTTGCGTAATTTGCGCGTTGGTGTAGCGCGTCCCCAAGCGGATAAATCGGTCTACCGTCAAGGGCAGTGTTTGGTTAAGCTGAAGCTTTTGTGGCACATAACCGATCTTTAATCCTTTTTTAAGCCTCACAGCGCCTTGGCTGGGTTTAACTAAGCCAATCAGTGTTTTTACAAGGGTGGATTTTCCCGCGCCATTAGGGCCAATCAATGTGGTGATATTGCCGCGTTTTAAGTCTAGCGACACATTATCCAGAACCTGGCGGCCGTTATAGGTCACCGTCACCGCATCGAGGGTGACTAGCGAGTCAGTCATAGTGAAAAAAGCATTGTGAATTGGAATTGTTATATTATAACATTTCGCATCGCTGATGAAACTGATTAATTGGGGTAAACCATGAGTGTGCGTGTTATTGGACTATTTTTTGCGCTGTTACTGGCCTTGCCAGTGCAGGCTGTCACTGTGATGACCACGATTAAGCCGGTGCAGCTGATTGCTAAAGGGTTAGTCGCAGACGACGATACGGTAGAGGTGTTACTCCCGCCCGGCGCATCACCACACGGTTATGCGCTAAAACCCTCTGATATTCGCAATTTGAAAGCGGCTGATTTGACAGTTTGGGTGGGACCGGAGCTTGAATTATTCTTGAGTAAACTCTTGCAAGAGCAGCCCAATGTATTAACCCTCACTCAAGTAGAGGGGATCCCGCTTCGTCATTATGACGGTGAAGCAGAAACCCACCATCATGGTCACGACCATGACCACCATGGTATCGACCCTCATATTTGGCTGGGCCCCGAGTCGGCACGTGTCGCAGCACAGGCGATTACCCAAGCTTTGATAAAAGCCGCGCCTGAAAAGGCTGACCAATATCGCGCTAAATTAGCCATTTTTAACGCCCAGCTGGATGAGACAGTAACCGATATTCATGCGGCATTGGCACAACGCCAGCAAAGTGGATATTTCGTATTTCATGATGCGTACGGTTACTTTGAACAAGCATTTGGTTTGAAGAAAACGGGCCACTTTACCGTCGATCCCAGCCAAAAACCGGGCGCAAAGACCTTAGTAACTATCCGGAGAGGATTGCTAAATCATGACGCGACCTGTATCTTCACCGAGCCGCAGTTTAATCCCTCACTGGTCGATGCTGTGACCCGAAACGATGACGTTACTGTGATTGCTTTGGATCCGTTGGCAACTGCTATTCGAGTTGCGCCTGATGGTTATCAGGTTTTTTTGAAAGATATGGGAAACCGCTTCGCACGTTGTTTAAAGCATGAAACTACTCACTAACTGGTTAGCCGCGACCGCTCGGCTACCTCGCCAGCACAAGCTGGCGCTCGCCTCATTATCGTTACTCGTTGCTGCCGCACTCATGTGGCAGCCACATCCTTTTACACATCACGATGAACGTCGCTCATTGCCGCTAATCGATGAGCAACAGGCATCGATGCCGCTAGAAAACAGTGAGCCGATTGAAGTTGGTTTAGACGCTGATGATCCAGCACTGACAGTGCCTGAAGATGCTCTCGAGCAAGATATCACTTCAGAAGCGGCCCGCATTCACACCCACACGGTTGCCTCTGGTGATACCTTGGGCGCGATTTTTTCACAGTACGGCCTACCGCTCCGTCAGATGTACCAGATCCTCGATGTGAATCAGAAGGCGGGCGATCTTCGGCTTGGACAAAAAATTGATTGGCAAATTGATGATGAGGGACAGCTTTCGTCACTCACTGTTTATCAATCGATTAAATATCGGGATCAGTATGTCTTTGGTGCGAATGGGGTGAGCTACGAGCAACTTGAAACGACCGGAGTCTACGAGCAAGTCACTCTGTCGGGCCGCGTCACAAGTAGTTTTTACCAGCAAGCGCGACAAGCAGGGTTGACGCCTAACCAAATTCAGAACTTGGTCTCAGCTCTACAATGGCGCTTTGATTTTGGTGCTGAGTCTCATCGTGGGGATCGCTTTTCAGTATTGGTCAACAAAGAGTTTATCGATAATAAAGCGGTATCGTCTGGCGAAGTGATGGCGATGCTTTATCAAGCGGGCGATCGAGATATCTTTGTCTATCGCCACACCGATGGTCGCTTCTATGATGAGCAGGGTCATAGTTTGGATCGTGCTTTACGTCGCTTCCCAACCGCCAAGCGTTACCGTATCAGCTCGTCATTTGACCCCCATCGTAAGCATCCGATCACCGGACGTATTTCACCGCATAACGGCACCGATTTCGCCACCCCGGTGGGGACGCCCGTCTTGGCAGCAGGCGATGGTGTAGTGGTCAAAGCGCGCAAGCATCCATTGGCAGGCAACTATGTCGTGATCAAACATGGTCGCGAATACTCGACCCGCTATTTGCACCTTCATCGTATTTTAGTGAAGCCGGGTGATCACGTTTCTATGGGGCAAAAAATCGCATTGAGTGGTAACACTGGACGCTCGACCGGCCCTCATTTGCATTTTGAGCTGATTAAATATGGCCATCCAGTGAATGCCATGAAGGTGCCTTTACCTGAAGCGCATCCGGTGCCGCGTAGCGAACAAGACGACTTCAAGCGTCAAGCAAGACGCGCTCATCAGCAGCTGTCTCAAGTTCTTAACAGCTAATAAATCTCAAGAATGTGAGGCCTAGCTCACATTGAGGGTCGCAGGGTTCCATTTTGTATGGTTACACAGGATGATACCCGTCTTAATTTTGCGACCCTTATTCCTCTCTTAGTTGCATGAAACGCCTATTGCTCTGCCTGATTTGGGTAATTAGCACCTTTTTCTGTCTGCCTTTGCAGGCACATCATGGGTTGGAAACCTCGTTCCAAGCCTATCCGGGCTTGCAGGCGGTCGCGAACGTGCGTGACATCGCCTACCAGCCGGGCGGTGGCGTCTGGTTGCTTAATCATCAAGGAGAGGTCGTTTTTTTTGACGGCCACCAAACCCATCCACTCAGTGATGTGCTCAGTCTGCCCGAAGAAAAAGTAACGGCGATTGCCTTTGCGCATGATGCCCTTTGGATGGCAGGGCAGAACTTTATTTATCGCTACCAATCGGGACAGCATATTGTCACACGTTATCGCCTGCCACAGACCGTGTTGGCGCGCCAAGCGGATGCACAATCCCGTCTTGCGACGATAGACGGTGAGCTTTGGCATATTAGTGATGGTCAACTCAGCCGCTATGTGGTGGAAGATAACAGCTTTTCAATTTGGCGCGCAGGACAATGGCGAGCAGAGCTGACTTGGATGACGAACGAGCATCGCTTGATTGCCATCGGCCAAGCGCTCTACCAAGTCAGTGAGCAAGGCATTCACCAGATACGCCGCTTCAACTCTCCGATAACTGCGATCACAGGGCAAGACTCGCGGGCTTGGGTGAGCACCCACAATGCGGTGTATTTACTTGCTCTCGATGAAGACTCAGTGACGGGACAGCACATACTGACGCAGCAGGGTGGGTTTCATTATCTTGCCTCAGGGGCGGGAGGCGTTTGGGCTGCTAATGAGCAAGGGCTTTTTCTCCTGTCACTCGATGGGAGTGCTTCGCCGGTATGGACGCCGGGTCAGAATGCAATAGATGGCACACGGGTGACCTTTTTACGCGCCGATGCCGAAGGGGGAATTTGGTTTTCCACCGACCAGTCATTACGTTATCGCGCAGCCGGACAGCGCTGGATTGCGCATCAGCATGGTCCCTTTCCACAAGCGATCACCCAAGGCTTTTCAAAGGCCAGTGACCCTTGGCTGCTAAGAGGTCGTCATTGGCGTGATTTGAATGGTCGTTGGTTGGCGCGTATGCCAGATCAAAACGGCGATAAGATCAAGAGTGCTGCACGACAAGCGACACAGTTGTGGTGGTCGACAGAAAATGGTGTGGCTGGCTTAGACACCCGAACAGGTTCGCGTTTAACGCTCCCAGAACCTGTTGCCAACTTCGCTGCTGAGCACTTGTATACCGATGCGGCAGGGACGCTTTGGTTGGCTAAAGGGCCTCAGCTAATCCGTTACTGGCCGGCTTCAGAAACGGTTGTTGACTACGGAACCGGATGGCAAGTGGACGAGGGTGACGTTGAAGGGTTTTATGATGATGGCCGCGGTAGCGTTTGGATCCGTCAGCAGCAAGGTTTGACACGTTATCGAGATGGGCAGTTTCAAGCGATTCGGTTACCTGTCTCTCTCTTGCCGTTGTCTGATTTGTATACCGATGAGCGGGGCCGCCTTTGGCTCGCCAGTGCGCAAGGCATTTATCAGTATGACCATACCACACCGGATACGGTGTCGGCGGCCTATCTGTCGTTAAACAATGAGCAGTTTCATTGTATTACCGGTAATAAGGACGGTGTTTGGGCGTACAGCAACCAAGCTATCGTCCATATAGCACCAAGAGGCGTTGTGCGTACGTTCCGACTACCTACGCCAATGGGACAGGTGGTATGTCGCGTATCCAATCCGCATCAGTTGACCATTTTTTCCGGCGCTGAGCGTTTTGTGATTAATACCGATCAACTTGCGTTCTCACTACGAAAACCGCCGAAGGTTGTGATTGGCGCTGTGTGGCAACAGGACAGACGTTGGCGTATTGCACCGCGCCAGCAAACGGCAATGACATTGCTAGAAAACAATCCGACTCAGCTTGAATGGGGAAGTTGGCCACCCGAGCGGCAGGTCAGTCGTGTCCACTATCAGCTGATCGCGAAGCGCCATCCGGGAAACCCAATGGCTGGCCAGCTTGCCGCATGGCAACAAACCAGCAGCGATACCATTACGCTGGCGAATATGGCAGGGGGAGAGTATCAGCTGCGCATTGCCATTCCTCGCGATGGTGCGTCGCACACGGTGTTGAATCTTGATATTTCTCTCCCCATGTTGCCACATATGCTGAGTGGGGCCATCCTTGCTGTCTTTGTGAGTATTGTGTTGTTAGCGGTTGGATTGGCGTTTAAACAGCGCTATCAGGCCCGACAACAAAGCAAGCGTCTTCAACAACATCGCACAACACAGCCAGTATTTGATCCCATCGCGGCTCAACCTGACGCTGTTGTCGTCGAGATGAAGGGGCATCACGCTAAACGCCGCGCTCAGTGTCAACAGCTGCGTTCCGCATGGATATCGCGTTTTATGCAAGCGGTGGAAAACGGCTTTACCAATCCTGACTTTTCTACCCATGAGCTGGCCGCCGCGTTAGCGATGTCGGAGCGGAACTTACAACGCAAATGTCGCCAATATTTTCATATCACGGTCACCAGCTATATCACCCAAAAGCGATTGACCTATGCGAGCGGGTTGTTAAAACAAGGAATGAGTATTACTGAGACCGCCGAAGCGTGCGGGTATCGTGATCCGGCGTATTTCAGTCAGCGATTTAAAGGATACTTTGGTGTGAGCCCCTCACAGTATCGTGATCGCATCCTCCCTCAAGTACTCACTAGCCCAACCGATTAAATCTGCTACGCCAACAAGGCATATGCATGCCTGTGCCTATCTGGCAGTGACCTGTATTGGAATTTATACCTAAAGGAAAAAGGAACGTGGTATGACCGGGGAGACCATACCACGGGTGTCAACGACACCTTCGCTTGCTGCCGGGGGCGGAGCGGACACTCCACCCGGTTGAAAAGGTTATGAAAGAGTCACTAATGTAGCCTGTGTGGATCAGGAAGGGTTAGGAGAATTCCGCCATCTTTCGTTAAAAGTGCAATACTTCTTAACCGGCTGAAATTATTGGTTTTTATCGCTATGATTTTCCATTTTGACGAAAATAACGAAGCGTTTTATGCCGGATTAACATGCAATCCATCTGGCATCAGCGTGGTTCGTAGGGTTTGAATCAAGGCAGTTTGTTTATCGTCAGCGCGAGGGCCCACATTAAGATGTCCCCAGATAGGGTTCGGCCACACACTATCGGTTTGGTAGCGTGCGACATGATGGACATGAAGTTGTGGAACGAGGTTGCCGATCGCCGCGATGTTGAGCTTATCGGGGTGGAAACCGTGTTCCAAACATTGCGAGACGGCAGCAGACTCTCGCCATAGCTGTTGCTGATCCTGATCACTGAGGTGATGTACTTCGTGGATATTGTTTTTACGTGGGATCAGGATTAGCCAAGGGCCAAAATCTGCATGGGCAAGACGTAATTGGCATAAATCAAAGTCGCCCACGTAGGCACTATCTGCGGCGAGGCGATCATGAAGAGAAAAAGACATGGTGGCTCCTTAATGAAATGTATTGCTCTAGCTTACATCACAACTTACTGATGGGTCACAAAGTACCGATGAGATTGTTTGATTTGAACCGGGGACAACCAAAACCAAGTACGCTTGAATAGAGAAGAATATTGAATGGCTTGATCGTGATAACGATTAAGGCTGCGGGTAGGAGGCAAGATGCACTATCAAGAAGTCCTTTCGTTTTGGTTTGGTCAAAGCGCTGAGCAAGCGCCAGCGCCAGAGTGCAATGCGTTGTGGTTTGGTGGCAATCCAGAAACTGATGAACAGATTCGAGCAATGTTTCAAACGTGGGTTAGCGCGGCGGGAGCGGGAGAATTAAATGCGTGGGCGCAGACCCCACAAGGCCGCCTTGCATTGATTATCTTGCTGGACCAATTCCCACGCAATTTATACCGAGGGCTAGCGGCGGCGTATCGTTATGATGCATTAGCATTAGCCATTTGTAAGGCGGGGTTAGCGAAAGGGGATGATCAGGCACTGACGCCTTTACAGCGTGTTTTCTTTTATATGCCGCTCGAGCACGCAGAGGGTGAAGACGATCAGCAAGAGGCTCTTTTTCGCTTTAATCAACTTCGACAAGCGGTTGAACCAGAGAATCAAGCTTGGTTTGAACAATGCTACGATTACGCGCGTCAGCATTATGACATCATCGAGGCCTTTGGCCGTTTTCCACATCGCAATGCCGTCATGGGGCGCTTATCCACCCCAGAGGAGCGGCTTTGGCTAAGCGAAACCGAACAGCGTTTCGGGCAAGGCTAACCATTAAAAAGCCCACCGGTTAAGGTGGGCTTTCATATCAGCTATCGGTTGAACAAGGTAAGGTTACATGCGCTCAAGGGTATTGATACCCAGTAGCGCAAGACCTTGTTTGATCGTTTTTGCTGTCAGTGCCGCCATACGCAGGCGACTTTGACGGGTTTGACCTTCAGCCAATAGAATTGGGCACGCTTCATAGAAGCTAGAGAAAAGTCCCGCCAAATCGAACAAGTAGCTACACATCAGGTGTGGTTGGCCTTCGCGAGCAACAGACTTAACCGCTTCTTCGAATTGCAATAGCTTGGCAACCAATGCTTTTTCTTTCTCATGCTCAATGACCATTTCACCCTCAAGTGCATCACGGTCAACGCCTGATTTTGCAAACACAGAAGCAACACGGGTGTAGGCGTACTGCATATAAGGCGCTGTATTGCCCTCAAATGCCAGCATATGATCCCAGTCGAAGATGTAGTCCGTGGTGCGGTGCTTAGACAGGTCCGCATATTTCACCGCCGCCATTGCTACGGTGGTGGCGATTTCACGCTGCTCAGCTTCATCCATGTCTGGATTTTTCTTGGCGATCAGTGCCTTGGCGCGGGTTTCAGCTTCGTCGAGTAAGTCAGCAAGACGAACGGTGCCACCTGCACGTGTTTTAAATGGCTTGCCATCTTTGCCAAGCATCATACCAAACGCATGGTGCTCTAGGCTGACAGAATCAGGCACGTAACCGGCTTTACGCACAATAGTCCACGCTTGCATCAGGTGTTGATGTTGGCGTGAGTCAATAAAATACAAGACGCGATCGGCATTGAAATGCTCATAGCGGTATTTGGCACAGGCAATATCGGTGGTGGTGTATAAAAAGCCACCATCACGTTTTTGAATGATCACACCCATAGGCTCGCCGTCTTTGTTCTTGTATTCATCCAAGAACACGACTTGAGCGCCGTCATCTTCAACAGCGATGCCTTTCGCTTTTAAGTCTTCGACAATGCCTGGCAGCATATCGTTGTAAAGACTTTCACCCATGACATCTTTGTCAGTCAATGACACATTGAGACGGTCGTAGTTACGTTGGTTTTGTTCCAACGTCACTTTCACTAATTTTTCCCATTTTTCTTTGCAGTATGCGTCACCACGCTGAAGACGCACTACATACTGGCGTGCTGTGGCAGCAAATTCTTCGTCTTCGTCGTAACGACGCTTGGACTCACGATAGAAGTTTTCGATATCGCCCAGTTCCATCGAGATGTCATCACCGCGAGATTCATGCAGTTCCAAGTTGGCAATCAACATACCAAACTGCGTGCCCCAGTCGCCGAGATGGTTGGCGCGGGTGACCTTATGGCCTAGAAATTCCAAGGTGCGGACAACGGCATCACCAATGATGGTTGAACGCAGATGACCCACGTGCATTTCTTTGGCAACGTTTGGTGCAGAGTAATCGACCACAATGTTTTGGGTCGCTTCAGTGGCGACACCTAACCGCGTATCCGCGAGCGCTTGGTCAGCTTGTGTCGCCAGCCATTGGTCGTTTAAGAAAATGTTAATAAAACCAGGGCCAGCGATTTCGGTTTTACTGACCATATCGCCAAGGTCGAGGGCATCTAGTACTTTTTGTGCGAACTCGCGAGGGTTACACCCTAATTTTTTTGCTGCGCCCATCACGCCGTTGGCCTGATAATCACCAAATTGAGGTTTAGCAGACTGACGTACCGCCGCCGGTGTGCCTTCAGGCGCACCCGCCGCAACCATGGCGGCAGAAACTTTCTCGTTAAGAAGACTTTGAATATTCACTTGCTTACCTTTACTACTAACCGGGCCGATTGTTAACTGCCCGTTGTGTGGGCTTCCAGCTTACAGATACAAGAATCCGCCAACACTGCACTGAGCCTTGGGCGTACAAGCACAGTGTTGGCGGGATGCTGTATTGTTGCGAACCGTGGCGTCAACTGACGCGGGTAAACCCTAATGATACCCATAAACTAGCAGGGGTTGGCAATAGTTATTCACCGTCAACACTGATATCTTTACGCGCTGAAATGAAACGGGCGACGTTTAACCTTCAAGAGGTCACCATGCATGATGCCACGAACCTAACTACCCTGATGCGAGATAAAGCAGCTTTTGCAGATAAAATCAATCAGTTGCTTGATTTGCTTGCGATCGATTGCGCGGAGCTGACACTGGATCATGTCGCGATACGCACCCACGATATCGCGGTAACCGAATCTTTGGCCAGTGAGCTCGCGTCGCAAGGTAAGTTGTGCTCTGAGGCGATCGTCAACGGTCGGCCAATCCACATTTATGCACTGGACCGGGCATTAACCATTGGTCAATGGCAAACGCATTGGGTTGAGCTTCCGTTTCCTAACCACAAACGGTATCCGCGGCAAAGCTGGGAGCACGTTGAGTTTGTGCTGCCCTGTACCACCGCTGACATGGCAGGACTAAAGCAAGCATTGCAGCGCGCGTTTCCAGGCATATTTGCGCGTGCAGAACAGCGACATACCATCACGGTGAAGTGCAGCGAACCTTGTGTGAAAGGCGAGCGGTTACCTAATCCGACCATTGCTTTTAAGTATCAAGATGTTTGCGTGAAGTTTCACCCTTTTCCGCTGGCTGAGATTATTGCAAGCGAAGCCAGTGACTAAGCACTGGCTTCATGGGGCTGTCGGGAGTGCGATATGTGATTATAGGATCACGGTTTTATTGCCGTGAACAAATACCTTGTCATCCACCACTCGGGCAATCGCTTGGCTCAGCACGCTTTTTTCCACATCACGTCCGGCTTTGGCCATATCTTGCGCATTAAAACTGTGGTCAACATGAATCACGTTTTGACCAATAATCGGGCCTTCATCCAAGTCGTTGGTAACAAAGTGAGCGGTCGCACCAATGATTTTGACACCACGCTCAAAGGCTTGATGATAGGGGCGTGCGCCAATAAATGCGGGCAAGAAGCTATGGTGAATATTAATGATTCTGTGTGGGTATTGCGCGACAAAGTCGGGTGTGAGCACGCGCATGTATTTGGCCAGTATGATGTAGTCGGGCTGGTACGGCTGGATTGCCTTTAACATTGCCTGCTCGTGTGCCTCACGCGATAAATCTTGATGGCAAATATGGTGGAACGGAATATCGAAGCGCTCAGTCAGCGTCTGTAGCTTGTCATAGTTTCCCACCACGGCAGCAATCTCGATATCCAAAGAGCCATCGTAGGCTTTCATTAAAATGTCGCCCAAACAGTGTGACTCTTTGGTCACCATGATCACAACGCGCTTTCGTCGTGAGTTGATAAGCTGACGGTGACTTCCAGCAGGAAGCGCTTGGTCGAGATCTAACAACAGCGTGTGGTCATTAAAAATCCCTTCCAATTCGGTGCGCATGTAAAATCGACCCGTGGCATTGTCGACATATTCGCGATTATGGACGATGTTGAGTTGGTGCTTATAACAAATATTGGTGATCTTGGCGATCAGGCCTTGGGCATCGGGACAATCCGTGAGTAATGTTTTTCGTTCCATGTTGATGTTATGTTGCTTAATAGTCCTTCGGTTTTACCCTGTCTACACCCCAAGGTCAAAGTGAATTTACCCTGATCGCCGAACATCCGAGGGGAAGTGGTTTCATCCTCTTGGGGGCTTTGGCATAATGCCCGCTTTCCCCTGTGTATTTATCCAATGATCCGAAAGGTTTTCTCTGATGCCGGTGCGCTGGCAAAAGCAATTGATGGCTTTGTGCCTCGACAGCCGCAAACCGATATGGCGATGGCGGTCGATGCCGCGATCCGCGAGCAAGGACAGTTGGTGGTCGAGGCCGGGACAGGAACAGGGAAAACGTATGCCTATCTTGCCCCTGTATTGTTGAGTGGTAAAAAAGCCATCATCAGCACGGGCTCAAAGAACCTGCAAGAGCAGCTTTATCATCGCGATTTACCCTTGATGAAATCGGCGTTGGGGTTCACTGGTACCACGGCGCTGTTGAAAGGGCGAGTGAACTACCTTTGTCCAGAGCGCTTGAGTCGTCAGATCAGTGAGTGTCATCGCCCAGATAGTGATCCGAGCCAATTAAGCCAACTGGTCAAAATCCGCGAATGGTCTTCGTATACAGAGTCGGGGGATTTGAGTGAGTGTGACGCGTTGGCGGAAGACAGTCCGCTCATTCCCGTGATCACGTCGACCAACGACAATTGCCTTGGTAAAGACTGTCCAAGCTATGAAGACTGCTATGTCGTCAAGGCGCGCCGTCGCGCGATGGAGGCGGATGTAGTGGTCGTGAACCACCATTTGTTCTTGGCTGATGTGGCGATCAAAGAAACTGGGTTTGGGGAATTGATCCCAGATGCGGATATCATGGTGTTCGATGAAGCGCATCAATTACCTGATATTGCTAGCCAATATTTCGGTCAGTCGCTGTCTAGTCGTCAGTTACAAGACGCCGCGAAAGACATCCACATTGCTTATCGTACGGAATTGCGTGATACCCGACAGTTGGAAAAAGTCGCCGATCGTTTATCGCAAGCGGCGATGGATATGCGTTTAGTGATGGGAGAGCCCGGCTTTCGTGGCAATTGGCGAGAGCTTCAAGCTTCACCGGCTGTCGAGAAAGAATTAGTACGCTTAACCGATGCACTGGAGTTGGCCCATGACGTGGTCAAACTGTCACTGGGTCGCAGCCAACTATTGGATGCGGCGTTTGATCGCATCACCTTATTTAAGGCACGTTTATCGCGACTGCGTGATACGTCGATCACAGGCTATTCGTACTGGTATGAATGTACGCGCCATCACTTCAGCCTCAATATTACGCCGCTCTCGGTGGCCGATCGTTTCCACGAACAAATGGATGAACAAGGTGGGGCATGGATTTTTACCTCGGCGACACTCGCCGTGGAAGGTGATTTTAGCCACTTTAGTCATCGACTTGGCATTTCAGCACAACAGCAGATGACGTTAGAAAGCCCCTTTGACTACCCCTCACAAGCGCGACTGTGTGTGCCACGCCATGTGCCTGAAACCAATAGCTATCGGCGAGCCGATAAGCTGGCAACCTTGTTAGGGCCTGTGATTGAGCGTAATCAAGGGCGCTGTTTCTTTTTGTGTACGTCGCATCAAATGGTGCGAGACTTAACAGCATTGTTTCGCGACCAACTCGCGATTCCCGTGTTGATGCAAGGCGAAATGCCGAAACAGCGCCTGTTGGCAGAATACTTATCACTGGGGAATGCGTTGCTAGTGGCAACCGGCGCGTTTTGGGAAGGGATCGATGTGCGTGGACAGGCACTCAGTTGCGTGATCATCGACAAACTGCCGTTTGCGTCGCCCGATGACCCCTTGCTCAAAGCGCGTATTGAAGATTGTAAGTTGCAAGGCGGCGACCCCTTCTCGCAAGTGCAAATTCCAGAAGCGGTGATCACGCTCAAGCAAGGGGTAGGGCGTTTGATTCGCGATAAGCGTGACCAAGGCGCGTTGATCATTTGTGATAACCGCTTAGTGACGCGCCCTTATGGCGCCACCTTTTTACGCAGCTTACCGCCCATACCGCGTACGCGCGATCTAAATAATATTGACGACTTTTTATCAGCCATAAATGCTGACCATACCGATGCAGAGGTGCCTGCATTGCAATCACCGATTGAGGGTTAAATGACGCTAAAAATGCTTGCCGTGGATACGGCCACGGAAAACTGCTCTGTTGCGCTGTGTATCGGCGATCAGATGATGGTGCGCAGTGACATTGCGCCGCGTGAACACACCAATAAAATCTTACCCATGGTCGATGAGGTACTCGCGGAGGCGGGCGTATCACTCACGCAACTCGATGCACTCGCCTTCGGCCGGGGGCCAGGGAGTTTTACTGGTGTGCGAATTGGCATTGGGATTGCACAAGGTTTAGCGTTTGGTGCTGATTTACCCGTGCTGGGCGTATCGACGCTCGCGGCGATGGCCGAGCAAGCGCACCGTACTCATGGCGCAACGCAAGTACTCACGGCGATTGATGCGCGAATGGGAGAGCTATACTTTGCCCAGTATGAACGTCAAGAAAATGGCGATTGGCATGCGTTGGCTGATGAAGCGGTTGTGGCCCCTGACGCATTGTGCCTTGAATCGACCGACGGTACGTGGGCACTGGCAGGAACCGGCTGGCCTGCCTATCCTGAATTAGCGAAAGGGTTGGATCTGACCACCACAGAATCAGGCGTGTTGTATCCACAAGCACAAGACATGCTGGCTATTGCCAAATACGCCTACCAGCGTGGTGAGGCTGTCGCCGCTGAGCTCGCGACGCCCACCTACTTGCGTGACAAGGTCACGTGGAAGAAGCTCCCCGGACGCGAGTAATAGTCTGTTTGGGTCGGTTTGCCTCGCATAGGAAGCAAGTATGGTATCGATTAACGGAATTCCTTCTTCACCGCCTAACCGGCCGAATCAAACGCGGCGCCTTTCATCGTCGGAGAAAGCGTCGCGTAAACAAACCCCGCAAGCGAGCCAAGTTGCCAAGGCAGTGCGGCAAAAGGTGCAACATGTCTCTGTCTCAGAGGCAGAGCAAGCTAAACAACATATTCAGTATGATTTACCCGATGGCCGCGGTCGTCAGGCAATGTCGTCTTACTTAGCGGTGCTTAACCATGCGCGGCGAGAGGAACTGCTTAACCTCGTCGGGGTCGATATCTATGTATGACGTCGAGAGAGGAGTACGTGTGATGAAGCTAATATCAACCGGATTGCTGATGATCGGGGCGCTATTGTTAACCGGTTGCAGCACCTTGCCTGATAGCTTAAAAGGTCGTATGGATCAGCCGGTAACTGAGTACCCGGTCGTAGCCAGTATGACCGCAGCCAATCAGGGTGAAGAAGTGCGCATGGGCGGCATGATCGCCAGTGTTGAAAACCGCGAAGCGGACTCGGTAGTCGAAATCGTCGCGTTGCCCACCTCCAGTGCGGGGCGCCCCGATATTGGTGCATCATCACTGGGTCGATTTAAAGCGGTTTTTAGCGGTTTTGTCGATCCTGCAGACTATGCGAAAGGGCGTCCTATTACGGTGCTGGGTGAGTTTGTTGAACAGCAAATGGGTAAAGTCGGGGGCTATGAATATGCTTACCCTGTATTGTCAGTCAAAGGACACCAGCTGTGGAACATTGAGCAAAAGGTTATCGATGACGACCGCCCTTATTGTTATGGGCTATATTGCTCGCGCGTTCGGGTAGGCGTCGGGACTGGGCGAGTACAAAGCGTGATCACTTTACCCTAACCAATGATGCATTCTCCACTGTCGGCGCAACTTGATGAGGCACTTCAGGCAAATCCAGCGATGATCGGCCTGTCGAGCGGATTGGAACCACTCATACTCTCACTGGCCTCAACGCGTGTCGCGGGAGCTGCCCGTCCGGCGGCAAGCGGTGCGCCTACTTTGGTCATGCTTCACGGCTGGCAAGATAACCTAGCCAGTTTTCATGCTCTGGTGCCTTATTTACCCAGCGAGTGGGGATTATTATTGTTTGATTGGCCCGGACACGGTCTGTCAGAACATAAACCGGGCGACTACTACTACCCCTTCTACGACTACTTGGATGATTTACACCAAGTGCTCTATCAACAGCACTTCTCCGGCCCACTGATCTTGGTTGGCCACTCACTCGGTGGGCTGGTGGCGAGTTGCTATGCCGCTGCTTTTCCAGACCGCATTGCTGCACTGGTAATGATAGAAGCGCTCGGCCCGATGGCTGAACCTGCTCAACAGATAACCAACCGATTGGCGAAAAGTCTTGATCAACGCTTAAAGCAGCGTCAAAAGCGTCAACGCTACTTTGATTCTGCATTTCAGGCGCTACAATTACGCGCATCCATCAATAAAGTGGCGGCTGAACCGCTTTTGCCATTAGTCGCTCGCGGATTGATGGAGACTCCTCAAGGTATCACTTGGCGACACGATCCTCATTTGCGCGGGGATGCGCTTTACCGGATGTCGCCCGCGCATTGTGAATCGATTATCCGGGCAATTCACTGTCCTGCTCTCGCCATTCGAGGAACGGATGGCTATCCTGCATTGCGTTCGCAGGATGCTCAGCAACGGATGCATGGGTTTCGCCAATTACAGGTGGTGGACCTGCCGGGTACGCATCACTGTCACCTTCAACAACCGCAACAGGCTGCATCGTGGGTAACAGATTTTGTGACCAAAATTCAAACGCGCACTTAAAATGCTCGTGTAAAAATAATGTTAACGCTATGGTGGACGGGTTAAACACCTGTTTGAATAGAATCTCGCGTCGATCGAAGCGGGCAGTATAGCCTGCAAGCTAAAACATAGGAGAAAGCCAGTGGAAAAGGTTTGGCTTAATCGTTACCCGTCGGATGTGCCGGCGGAAATAGATCCAGATGCCCATCGCTCTTTGATTGAGATGTTTGAACACTCAGTGCAAAAGTTCGCTGACCAAACAGCCTTTATTAACATGGGCCAGGTCATGACCTTCCGTAAGCTCGAAGAGCGTAGCCGCGCATTTGCGGCGTACCTGCAAAACGAGCTGAAATTACAAAAAGGCGATCGTGTGGCGATCATGATGCCGAATTTGCTGCAGTATCCGATTGCGTTGTTCGGTATTTTGCGAGCGGGCTGTGTGGCGGTTAACGTCAACCCTTTATATACGCCACGAGAGTTGGAGCATCAGTTGACTGACTCAGGTGCGAAAGCGATTGTGATCGTCAGCAACTTTGCTCACACCTTGGAAAAGGTGGTGGAGAATACACCCGTTAAGCACGTGATCCTTACGAGCTTAGGGGACCAGCTCCCTCGAGCGAAAGGCACATTAGTGAACTTTGTGGTCAAGTACGTCAAGAAAATGGTACCGAAATACCATTTGCCGGACGCAACGTCGATGCGTAATGCGCTCCGTCGTGGCCGCCGTATGCAGTATGTAAAACCTTTCTTAAAAGGTGATGATGTCGCTTTCCTCCAGTACACGGGTGGTACCACTGGATTGGCGAAAGGCGCTATCTTGACGCACCGCAACATGTTGGCCAACGTCTACCAAGCGAAAGGCACTTATCAACCGGTGCTAAACGTGGGCGAAGAGTTGGTAGTGACCGCGCTACCGCTTTATCACGTGTTTGCCCTAACCGTAAACTGCCTACTGTTTATTGAAATGGGTGGACAGAACCTGTTGATCACCAACCCGCGTGATATTCCGGGCTTTATCAAAGAGCTACAAAAATATCCATTTACGGCGATTACAGGGGTGAATACCCTCTTTAACGCTTTGCTACACAACGAAGATTTTCATGAGTTAGATTTCTCCAACTTACGCCTTACTGTTGGTGGCGGCATGGCGGTACAACGCGCTGTCGCAGAAAGCTGGAAAAAACTGACCGGTAAGCACCTCCTAGAAGGCTATGGCTTAACCGAGTGCTCACCGCTTGTGGCGGCGTATCCTTATGATTTGCGTGATTACAACGGGTCGATCGGTTTGCCCGTCCCATCTACGGAAGTCCGTATTGTGGATGAAAATCGTGAAGATGTCGCCGATAACCAACCGGGCGAATTGTTGGTGCGTGGTCCGCAAGTGATGCAAGGTTATTGGAACCGACCAGAGGCGACGCGTGAAAGTATCGATGAAGACGGTTGGTTGGCAACCGGTGATGTGGTGCAGTTTGATGACGATGGCTTCTTACACATCGTCGATCGTAAAAAAGACATGATCCTTGTATCAGGCTTTAACGTCTATCCCAATGAAGTGGAAGATGTGGTCGCCCTGCATGATAAGGTATTGGAAGTGGCCGCGATTGGTCAGCCAGACGAAAACTCAGGCGAAGTCGTTAAGATTTGTGTGGTGAAAAAGGATCCGTCGCTGACCCGTGATGATCTGATAGCGCACTGCCGTAAGCACCTGACCGGTTATAAAGTGCCTCGCGTGGTTGAATTCCGCGATGAGCTACCGAAAACCAATGTAGGTAAAATCTTGCGCCGAGAGTTACGCGATGAAGCCCCTAAGGCGCCGCAAAAAGCGTCTGCTTGATGCGTGCTGCCCGCGAAAAGGGTAAACTGGAGCGTAACGAATCACGAAATGCCGGCATTGCCGGCATTTTCTTTATAGGCTAACTTGTGAATTATCAACTAATCACATCACATCAACAACTTGTCGACGTATGCGCAAAAATGCGCCAGAAACCTGCTGTGATGGTCGATACCGAATTTGTGCGTACCCGTACGTTTTACGCGCAACTAGGGTTGGTGCAATTGTATGATGGTGAGCAACTTGTACTCATCGATCCGATTGAAATCGAAGATCTTTCCCCATTGTGGGCATTGCTGGCTGACACCAATGTCACCAAAGTATTGCATGCCAGTAGTGAAGACTTGGATGTGTTCCAACACTATGCCGGTACCTTACCCACCCCTATGGTTGATACCCAGCTGATGGCTGCTTTTTTAGGGCACGGTGTATCAGAAGGATTTGCGAGTTTGGTGAATACTTATGTGGGAGTGGCGCTTGATAAAGGCGAATCACGCACTGATTGGTGTGCGCGCCCACTAACAGATAAGCAAAAGCATTATGCGGCGGCGGATGTGTATTATCTGATGCCTCTGTACCAAGCGCTTGAGAAAGCCTTGGCAAAAACACAGTGGCAAGCGGCGTTGCAAGAAGAATGTACCCGCTTATGTGACAAAAAGCGCCAACCCAAAGAGGATTCGCTGGCATATCTTGATATTAAATACGCGTGGCAGCTGCAGCCGAATCAATTGGCGGTACTCCAGTCGCTTGCAAAGTGGCGCGCGAAAGAGGCACGACGTCGCGATATTGCGCTTAATTTCATAGTGAAAGAGCTTCACCTTTGGAAAATGGCGCGATTTGGAATTCGTAGCGTTGAGCAAATGCAAGCGCATGATTTTGATAAATTTGAGATTCGCTATCATGCCAAAACCTTGATCACGCTGGCGAAGCAAGCTGAGAAGCTTCCTAAAGCGAAGTGGCCACAACCCATCACGCGTTTAGTCGATGAGCCGGGTTACAAAGCCGTGATTAAGACGCTCAAAGAAAGCGTTCAACAGTGTGCGGATGAGCTGGGTTTTGTACCGGAGTTTATTGGCTCAAAGAAGCAATTGAATCAGTTGATCAGTTGGGTATGGCGAGAGCATAAAGCGGAGGATAAACGCCCAGACCTCGCACAAGGGTGGCGATATACTCTGATTGGCAAGCGCCTGATAGCGATGATTCCCAGTACGCCAGTGACGCATTAAAAAAGCGGTGCTTGGCACCGCTTTTCTACAACCAGCGAACGAGGCTCACGCTTTAGCTCTCTTTCCCTTCTTCCGGCAAAGTCACATTTAACTCTAAGACGGAAAGATCGTCGTCCCCTTGCTCGAGGCTCACGGAGACTTGCTCGGGACCGATATCCACATATTTACGGATCACATCTAAGATATCCTGCTTGAGCTGTGGCAAATAGGTTGGGGCAGGGCTATCTGCACTGCGTCGCTCCGCAACAATGATTTGCAGGCGCTCTTTTGCAATGTTGGCGGATTTTTTCTTGGCTGGCCGAAAGAACTCTAGCAATGCCACATTAGCCTCCAAATAAGCGTTTTAGAAAACCTTTGCGCTCTTCCTCAATAAAGCGGAATGGGCGCTCTTCGCCAAGCAATCTTGCAATGGCATCTTCATACGCTTGTCCCGCATCCGATTCTTGATCGAGAACCACGGGCTCGCCTTTGTTTGAGGCATGCAGTACTGACTGGCTTTCTGGGATGACCCCTAACAGTGGGATACGTAAGATTTCCTCAACATCCGACACACTGAGCATCTCGCCGTTGCTCACGCGGCTTGGGTTATAACGGGTTAAGAGCAAGTGGTGCTTAACCGGTTCCTCACCGTTTTCGGCGCGGCGAGATTTTGAATCGAGAATGCCCAGAATGCGATCAGAGTCGCGCACCGAAGAGACTTCAGGGTTGGTCGTGACGATGGCTTCGTCGGCAAAATAAAGGGCCATGAGGGCGCCAGCTTCGATACCCGCGGGCGAATCGCAGATGATGTATTCAAACCCAAGCTCATCCATCTCTTTTAACACCCGCTCGACGCCCTCTTTGGTGAGCGCATCTTTATCACGAGTTTGTGAGGCTGGAAGAATAAATAGATTTTCAACCCGTTTGTCTTTGATCAGCGCTTGATTAAGGTTGGCTTCGCCGTTGATCACGTTGACAAAGTCATACACCACGCGGCGCTCACATCCCATAATTAAATCGAGATTACGAAGACCAATATCAAAATCAATCACTGCGGTTTTTTTGCCAGCCATGGCGAGTCCCGTCGCGAGTGCTGCACTCGACGTGGTTTTACCAACACCGCCTTTACCGGAGGTAATTACAATAATTCGTGCCATTCCTCGTCCTTATTCTGTTATAGCGTGAGGGGGTCTATTTGTAAGCTTTCTTGATTGAGCGAGACCATGACGGGGCGCTCAATAAACTCAGATGGAATTTTGTCGCTTAGCCAGTAGCTACCGGCTACTGACAATAATTCTGATTGTAAATTCTGGCAATAAATACGCGCTTGCTGCTGGCCGCTGGCGCCGGCAATGGCTCTGCCGCGCAGCACGCCGTAAATATGAATACTGCCATCAGCAATGACTTCCGCCCCGGCACTGACATGATTCAATACCACCAAGTCAGCATTTTTGGCATAGATTTGCTGTCCCGAGCGCACGGGATTCGTGACCACTTTAGTGGGGGTTTGAATCGGATCGGCAACACGAGATTGCTTGCTCGATTTGAGTACCGCAAGCCCCACCGATTTGGCTTGCTGGCGGGTATCGTTATGCGTGACGCCAGTAAGGCCGACTAAAATCATCCCAGTTTCACTTAAACAGTGCTTTAAAGCGGTGAGATCTGGGCATAGCTTTAAACGGCTGACATCCGCCACCACAGGCGCGCCTTCAAAAAATGCGGGGGCTTGGGAAACCTTATCAGCCAAAATGGCGGCCGCTTCAGTAAAATTGTCATCCACAAGATGAAGAACAGACAAAGTAAAAGTTGAGCCTTTCAACTCCGGGTGTTTGTGCATGTTGTTTGATTCCGGTTATATCGTTGAAACGCGAGTCAGACGCGCATTATCAGACGTTGGATAGCATGGTATATTCACAGCATCGATGCGGCAAGCAGGGTTTGATATTCGGCGGACATTGCCCCCTAATTTTGGCGATTTCTTGTCATGGTGCGCGATGTGAGCCGCGTTTAGTGAGCATTGTGTGACACATTTTGCGGCAAAGCCTAACAAACCTTAACTCGTCGATGACACTATTTCGCCATCGTTATGGCATGCTGATGAGGACATTGAGATGTATTGCGCAATTTATCGTAGCAAAAAGAAAGAAGGCACCTATCTTTATGTACCGGGGAGAGATAAATTCGATGATGTGCCAGAAGCATTAATGAACAGTTTTGGACAACCAGAGTTTGCCATGATGATTGATCTCGGTAAGCGAGAAAAACTTGCGGTTGTTGATATTGAGAAAGTGAAACAAAGTCTGCAAAACGAAGGGTTCTTTCTACAATTACCACCGCCACCGGATGCGGCGTTGCAGGCTATCCGAAACAAGAATGAAAAATTGTAATTAGGGAAGCGTATGCGCAAAGGTTTGATTTCAGCATTGGTTGCAGCCTCAGTTTTTACCTCGGGGCCGCTATTTGCAAAAGAAGGGTTTGATCAGTACGTCGAATCATTGAAAGAGGAAGCGCGTCAAGCAGGGATTGATGACGATATACTGGCACGCGCGTTTGCTGGCATTGAGTATCATGAACGGGCGGTCAGTGCCGATCGAAATCAACCTGAGCGGCGTTTAACCTTGGATGAATACATTCCCCGCGCCGTACCGGATTGGAAAGTCGATCAGGCGAAAGCGCTGTATAAAAAACATTATGCGGCGCTAAAAAAAGTCGGTGAGGAATATCAGGTTCAGCCTCGTTTCATTGTAGCCTTGTGGGGCGTGGAAAGTAATTTTGGCAAACTGCAAGGCAACTACAATGTTATCGAAGCACTGGCCACATTGGCTTATGATGGGCGTCGAGAAGCCTTTTTCCGCCAACAAACAATGGCAGCACTGACCATATTGCAAGAAGGGCATATTGCGCCTGAAAACATGAAAGGTTCATGGGCCGGTGCAATGGGGCAAAGCCAGTTTATGCCGACGTCTTTCCTTCATTATGCGGTTGATGGGAACCAAGATGGTAAAAAAGATATTTGGCAAACGGAAGCTGATGTCTTTGCTTCTGCGGCGAACTATCTAAAACAAGCTGGCTGGGACGATACGTACACATGGGGACGCCAAGTTAAATTACCAAAGCATATAGATAGGAATAAACTTGGTGTCGAAAGTAATAAGGCGCTGTCATTGAATCAATGGCAAGCATTAGGTGTAACGCGTCTTAATGGCCAAGCGTTGCCGAATGTCGATATTCAAGCTTGGTTGATTCAGCCTGATGATGAACTTGGACGAGCTTATTTGGTTTATAACAATTATCAAAGCTTGTTGAAATGGAACCGTTCGCACTACTTTGCGTTAGCAGTCAGTCATTTGGCAGACCGGATAAAGTTTGGTTAATGGATGATGACAGAGTTTTACGAATCAGATAAAAAAAAGAGGCCGTCCGGCCTCTTTTTTTATCTTTATGTGCAACACTTAGGCTTGTTGGCCAGGGATCAAGAAGTCTTCTAATTTCGCGCTACCATTTTCGGTTGCTTCACGGATCACTTTCGGCATACGACCTTGACCGGTCCATGTTTTTACCGAGCCGTCGCTATCAGTGTATTGATATTTAGCAGGGCGTGCCGCGCGCTTGCCTGTTGATTTAGACTTGCTTGCACCACCTAATAATTTCATGAGTTCATCAGGTTCAATACCATCGGCGATTAACATCTCACGGTATTTTTCTAGTTTCGCTAGGCGTGCTTTTTCTTCTTCTTGCGCTTGACGCTCAATCTCTTCACGTTCTTCAACGACGGTTTGCAGCTTTTCTAACGCTTCTTTAAGTTGCTCGGCGGTCATTTCTTTCGCGACAGCACGTAAGCTGCGTAGGTTAAGTAACGCTTTCATTGCATCAGACATTATTGGGTTCCTATTTGATTTATATGTTAATTGAACGGATGGTAACAGTATAAGTGAAATATACAATATTACATAAAATAATTAGTGCCTATTTTTCATTATTTATTTTCTGTTCGCAATATTTGTTACCCATATTTAAGGGTGTTTTTTTAAATATGCCCAAATTTTGAGTGGTTGCGACTGATTTCATCGACACTTGATAGTGTGACGTTTTAAGTGGTGGCTTTTTGTGCGTGAACAGTTGCGATAGTGAACATCTTGTGTAGAATGCTCCACTCTTAACGTAGAGGTGCGTTGTTTATAAGTAATGTGCACGAGGGTGATGCCAGTGACCGCACATGAAAGGAGCCAACGCCGAAGCCAGTAAGGCCATCATGCCGACTGTGCTGGGGCTGTTACCGAATAGGGGCAGCACTGCCATAGTAATTAGGACACACTATGGAGCGCTACTGTAGGAGGCAAGTTGTTTGCTGTGTGTTACCACGCCTTACCAGTCTTCGTTTCTGCAGTAGATCTCCAACCAATTGGTTGATATTGAGATCATGAACTTAACAGACTTTTCTTCATCCGCTTTATCGTTACTTCCACCCTTGCTGGCTTTGGGCCTTGCCATTGCAACACGTCGCGTGCTGTTGTCGCTAGGCATGGGGATTGTACTCGGTACCTTGCTACTGGCTGACTTTTCCCTCGGGACATCGGCGCAATACCTTTTTGATGTGGTTGCCGGCCTATTTGTGGCTGACGGCAGCATTAATAGCTGGAATATGAGTATTCTTGCTTTCCTAGTATTGCTGGGAATGATCACCGCTTTATTGTCGCTCTCTGGAGGAACACGAGCGTTTGCAAATTGGGCACAGAGCCGAATTAAAAGCAAACGAGGAGCAAAATTACTGGCGGCTTTCTTGGGCGTATTTATTTTCGTAGATGACTATTTTAATAGCTTGGCAGTGGGGGCTGTTTCGCGCCCTGTGACCGATCGCTTCCATGTGTCTCGAGCCAAGCTGGCGTATATTCTCGATTCGACTGCCGCACCTATGTGTGTTATCACTCCCGCTTCGAGCTGGGGCGCTTATATCATTACCGTCATCGGCTCGATTTTAGTCGCACATGGGGTGACTGATTACACGCCGCTCGGCGCCTTTGTCACCATGATCCCGATGAACTTCTATGCAATCTTTGCGCTTCTGCTGGTTTTTGCAGTGATTTGGTTTCAGCTTGATATTGGTCCCATGCGTCAATTTGAATACCAAGCAAAAAAAGGCAGTCGCTTAGGGGATGAAAGCGACAATTGTGCCGATCTTTGTGACGATCTTGGGATTGAAGAAAGCGAGCACGGCACGGTTTCTGATCTGGTGTTACCGATTGTGGTCCTCGTTGTGGCGACCATCAGTGCGATGCTCTACACCGGTGCACAAGCGTTAGCGGGTGACGATGTATCTTTCTCAGTACTCGGCGCGTTTGAGAATACTGATGTAGGCATGTCCCTTCTGATGGGAGGCGCAGCGGGACTTATCGTTGCTTTAGCCATGACGATCAAACAAGGGATTGGTGCGCCTGCGATCAGCAAAACCTTATGGGTCGGGGCGAAATCCATGTTTGGGGCCATTCTTATTCTGCTGTTTGCATGGTCTATTGGCCATATCATCGGCGACTTGCAAACGGGTAAATATCTGTCTTCATTGGTGCAGGGCAATATGCCATCTGAGCTACTCCCTGTTGTGCTCTTTTCACTCGCGGCAGTGATGGCATTTGCGACCGGCACCTCATGGGGAACCTTTGGTATCATGCTACCGATCGCGGGCGATCTGGCTGCGGCGACGGAAATTTCCTTGATGTTACCTATGCTGTCGGCGGTATTAGCTGGTGCGGTGTTTGGTGACCATTGCTCACCGATCTCAGATACCACTATCTTGTCATCTACAGGAGCACGCTGTGGGCATATTGATCATGTCTCGACACAGTTGCCTTATGCGATTGGTGGCGCTCTGGTGTCCGCGGTTGGCTTTTTGGTCCTTGGCTTTACCGCATCATTATGGTTGGCATTTGCCGCCACGACACTGGCCTTTGTCGCGCTTTGTTTTGCGCTACTGTGGCTGAAAAAGCGCCCGTGCAAAGCCATGGCCTAATCTCGCTCGTAACTACCTCATAATAGGATTGAGCGCAAAGCCCCGCTGGTCGGGGCTTTCCTTTTTGATGAGATCCGGTAGCATGCTGGATTGATTTTAAGCCTGATGACCGAATAATCCGAGATAACAATGGCGCAGCTTTATTTTTATTACTCCGCAATGAATGCCGGTAAGTCGACAACACTTTTGCAATCAGCCTTTAATTATCAAGAGCGAGGCATGCAGCCCCTGTTATATACAGCGGCAATCGATGACCGATATGGTCAGGGAAAAATTAGCTCACGAATTGGTTTAGAGACAGAGGCGCACCTATACCACAATGAAACCAATTTATTCGAACATGTTTCAGCCATTCAAGAACACGAAAAAGTAGACTGCTTGTTACTGGATGAAAGCCAGTTTCTCACCAAGCAGCAAGTGCTTGAGTTAACTGATGTGGTCGATAAATTGCGTATTCCTGTGTTGTGTTATGGATTACGCACAGACTTTCGAGGAGAGCTATTTGAAGGCTCTCAATACTTACTCGCTTGGGCGGATAAGTTAGTAGAACTAAAAACGGTTTGTCATTGTGGTCGTAAAGCCAATCGAGTGATCCGCCAAGATGCAAATGGCAATGCGATCGCTGATGGCGATCAAGTTGTGATCGGTGGCAACGAGCGTTATGTGTCGGTGTGCCGGTTGCACTATAAGGAAGCTCTTGGCTTACTATGAGTATGCCCTGCGATGGGCGAGTGTCTCGATAAGGTAGAGCGCGCCGAGTACGAAAAAAAGCGAACGCATTGCGCTCGCTTTTTCCTTTGCAACCGTCGCGAATAACGCGTTGTTATTTCGCTGCTTCTTGTTCAACGGGGACGATTTGGCTCGCATGGTAGCCTTTCGGTCCTTCTTGAACCTCGTAGCTGACGGTCTGACCCGCTTTCAACGTCCTGTATCCATCCATTTGGATTGTTGAGTAATGCGCAAAAACGTCGCCTTCTCCTTCTTCAGGACAAATAAAGCCGAATCCCTTGGCATTGTTAAACCATTTTACTGTACCAGTTTCCATGCGAAACATCCCTCTTGCATCAAACTTTTGCATACCTTGCAATAAACTAAGTGCCCACTCATGACCTCTGCGCTAGCACGCATCAGACAGCATTTGCTCAAGATGGTGAGCGTGCGATCAAAAAGTGGTTAGTTTATCTACCACAATTCCCACTGTAGTAGATACTTTTAGGCAGTCAAGTATCGATAATAACTTATAACAACATTTTCATAGTAATCCGGAAAAGTGTGAGAGCCTGACAATAAATGCATAAAAAACAATAATGTCATTTTCATGAATCTATCGAGTCACCTCTCACTATGGATGCTCGGTACGTCGCTATTTGTTATAGGTGGAATGTCACTTAATTGTTATAAATTCAGCTAGTTATGTGTTGTATCTAGAGTTATTTATCTCACTATACAAGATGAGATAACCTAGTAGCGTGAATGAAATCGCAATCATTGGGTGTAATAAACTTTGTTGTTTTATGAATAATTTCTTACGTCTAAATACTGAGATAGATTTAGCGCAAATCCCTTTTTCAATCCCATCAACACAGTTGTTTCCACTTTACAGCCGTGGAATGTCTTTATTTTTGTACATTCTTTATGGTGGGGGCTGAGATGTTTTTGTTGAACAGTGAACGTTTTAGCACTTTTACCCCTAGATATATCAGTAAGTGACTAACAATTGTGCAGACACACTTTGTTCGCATTGAAAGGGTTGCTGGAATACAATCTGTGGCTTAACTTTAAAGATAGGTGGACGGGATCAGTGGATGGCAGCAACGCCCCGCCACAACGACAGCCTAGACACCCAAACAATGCATTGTAAGTGGTTATGAGTAATTGGAACGAGTGGGCGCTCCCTGATGCTGACATCGCAGCGTCAGAGAAGACGAAGCTACAACCGCCATCTATGTACAAGGTGGTGCTGAATAACGATGACTACACGCCGATGGAGTTTGTCATTGAAGTGCTCCAGACGTTTTTTGCCATGGACGTGGACAAAGCGACGCAAGTCATGCTGACGGTGCACTACGAAGGAAAAGCCGTTTGCGGTGTATTCACCGCAGAGGTAGCGGAAACAAAAGTGGCACAAGTGATGATGTACGCCAAAGAGCATGGTCATCCATTGCTGTGCACCATGGAGAAAGCATGATTTCTCCGGCACGCTTTAGCGCGGTTATTGAGGGAGGTGCCTTATGCTGAACAAAGAACTTGAAGCGAGTCTCAACGGAGCCTTTGCACGTGCGCGTGAAAAGCGCCACGAATTCATGACGGTGGAGCACCTGCTTCTCGCGTTAATTGACAACGCCGCCGCTCAAGAAGCCTTGACAGCTTGCCGCGCAGACCTAGATGGCCTGCGTAAAGAGCTCGATGCGTTTATTGAGCAAACGACCC
Source organism: Salinivibrio sp. SS2 (assembly GCF_001722075.1). NCBI lineage: Bacteria > Pseudomonadati > Pseudomonadota > Gammaproteobacteria > Vibrionales > Vibrionaceae > Salinivibrio > Salinivibrio sp. SS2. The sequence goes on from NZ_MEBP01000082.1 coordinate 27,924, forward strand.
CTCTTATCCCTGTTGATGATGAATCACGCGAAACGCAACCGACATTGAGTTTCCAGCGCGTACTGCAACGTGCGGTGTTCCATGTGCAATCGTCAGGGCGCAGTGAAGTGAGTGGTGCGAACGTATTGGTCGCGATATTTAGCGAGCAAGAGTCTCACGCGGCTTACCTATTGAAAAAGAACGACGTGAGTCGCTTGGATGTGGTGAATTTCATCTCTCACGGCACCACGAAAGATGACAACGACGATTTGCCGAGTAGCGACATGGGCGCTGAAGAGGCGAGTGGCGAGCCCGGTGAAGATAAACTGGAAAACTTTGCCACCAACCTGAATCAGCTCGCGCGGGTCGGGGGCATTGACCCGTTGATTGGTCGTGATAAGGAACTGGAACGCACCATTCAGGTGCTGTGCCGCCGTCGTAAGAACAATCCGCTGTTAGTCGGCGAAGCCGGCGTGGGTAAAACCGCTATCGCTGAAGGCCTCGCATGGAGAATCGTAGAAGGGCAAGTCCCTGATGTCATCAAAGATTGCGTGATTTACTCGCTGGATATTGGCTCGCTTCTTGCGGGTACCAAATATCGTGGCGATTTTGAGAAGCGCTTTAAGTCCATCTTGAAGCAGCTTGAGAAAGAAGATCATGCCGTACTCTTTATCGACGAAATCCACACCATTATCGGTGCAGGGGCGGCGAGTGGTGGACAAGTTGATGCCGCAAACTTGATTAAGCCATTGCTAAGCAGCGGGAAGTTACGTTGTATTGGCTCAACAACCTATCAAGAATATGGCTCCATCTTTGAGAAGGAGCGTGCCTTGGCACGTCGTTTCCAGAAAATCGATGTCATTGAACCGTCTATCGATGACACCACGAAGATTTTGATGGGCTTGAAGCCGAAATATGAAGCGCACCACGAAGTTCGCTATACCAACAAGGCGATCCGTGCGGCGGTTGAACTGTCGGCTAAATACATCAATGAACGTCATTTGCCAGATAAAGCGATTGATGTGATTGATGAGGCTGGGGCGCGTTGTCGGATGGCGCCAGCGAGCAAGCGTAAGAAAACCGTGAATGTTGCGGACGTCGAGTCGATGATTGCCAAGATGGCGCGTATCCCAGAAAAATCAGTATCTTCCTCGGACAAAGATGTGCTTCAGTCGTTGGAAGATAAGCTGAAGATGCTGGTGTTCGGTCAAGACAAGGCGATTACGGCGCTGTCGGAAGCGATTAAGCTGAGCCGAGCGGGGCTAGGCGAGGAGAACAAGCCTGTGGGTTCGTTCTTATTCGCAGGGCCAACCGGTGTGGGTAAAACCGAAGTCACGGTGCAACTGGCACGTGCCATGGGAATTGAGCTACAGCGCTTTGATATGTCCGAATATATGGAGCGCCACACTGTGAGTCGACTGATTGGTGCGCCTCCAGGTTACGTGGGTTACGACCAAGGTGGTTTGTTAACTGATGCAGTGATCAAGCATCCACACTCGGTAGTGCTACTGGACGAAATCGAGAAAGCGCATCCGGACGTGTTCAACTTGTTGCTACAAGTGATGGATAACGGGACGTTGACCGATAACAACGGCCGTAAAGCGGATTTCCGTAACGTTATTTTGGTCATGACAACCAACGCTGGTGTGGCAGAGACGGTCCGTAAGTCTATTGGCTTGATTCAACAAGATCACAGTCACGATGCGATGTCGGAAATCAAAAAGGTGTTCTCACCGGAATTCCGTAACCGTTTAGATAACATCATTTGGTTTAATCACCTTGATGAAACGGTCATTCTGCAAGTGGTTGATAAGTTTATTGTTGAGTTACAAGCTCAGCTGGATGCGAAAGGGGTCTCTCTGGAAGTGACCTCCGAAGCGAAGCGCTGGCTTGCCGATGAGGGCTATGACAAAGCCATGGGCGCGCGTCCAATGGGCCGGGTGATTCAAGACAACCTGAAAAAGCCGTTGGCAAACGAGCTGTTGTTTGGCTGCCTAGTGAACGGTGGGACAGTGCGTGTTGTGCTTAAAAACAACCGCTTGGATTTCCAATTCAGCGACCAGATGGAACCTGCATAAAGCGTAGGATAAGTCTGATAAGCAAAACCCGGCGCATGCGCCGGGTTTTTTGATCGCGTTATGAGGATTAACGCGAACGGAAAACGATGCGACCTTTCGACAAATCGTAAGGGGTCATTTCAACAGTGACTTTGTCGCCGGTCAGGATGCGGATATAGTTTTTGCGCATCTTGCCTGAAATGTGGGCAGTCACCACGTGACCGTTCTCTAGCTCAACGCGGAACATAGTGTTAGGTAGCGTGTCTAGCACGGTACCTTGCATTTCAATTACGTCTTCTTTTGCCATTGAATCCTCTTAGGCTTACTGTTTTAGCCAATTTTTTGACCGACAGATAATGCCTCTATTCTGAAAGTCTGTAAAGTTCGGGTGCGAATTTTACCCTGTTGACGCCAAGCTTGCTAGAAAAAATAGCCACTAAGCGGTGGATATAGGCAAGCTAAAGGGTCGCCATTGGTGATTTATAAAGCGTTGGTGCGGGAAGTAATCCGCTTTATAACGCATGGCTGGACAATCATCAATTTGATAGCCCAGATAAAGCCACGATTTTTTCTCGGCGCTGGCATATTCAAGTTGAGCTTGAATGCAGACGCGTCCTAATGAAAAACGATGGAACGGATCAAAAAAGCTGTATAAGGCGCTTAAACCGTCACTCAGCACATCAGTAACGGCAATCGCAACCAAGGTCTCTTCACCGTTATTAGGCTCATACAAATGAATAAAGCAGGGTTGAAGCCAGTCGCTATGGGTGAAGGCAATAAAGTCCTCCGCTTTAGCTGGGTACATATTGCCATCAGCATGGCGCGCGGTGATGTATTGATCGTAAAGTGAAAACCAGTTTGGGTCGAGCTGGTCGCTAACCTTTACCCGCAGCCGTTTTAGTTGGCTGCGATGGCGCTTTTGGCTTTTACTTGGTTGATACGCGCCAACATCAATGCGCAAGGATTGGCACGCATTACAGTGAGGACAATGCGGGCGATACATCATGTTACCACTGCGGCGAAAACCGGCGTTGATCAGTTGCTGGTAACCCGCAGGGTGGTGCATGTCGGGGGATAACACGACCGCGAGCTGTTCGTTCTCTGTCGATATATATTGGCAGCGAGAGGCTGGAGTAAGGCCGACCTTTAGCGCGACGCTCATGACTGCCTCTCACGAAAGTCCGCGATGACGTGCGGCACATATGCGGTTTTTAAGCGCGTGTCTCGCGCCGCGTATAGGGCGTGAATAAACTCATCCCGCGGCCATGCCTTGGCGCCGAGAGAAGCAAGGTGGGGCGTCATCATTTGGCAATCGATGTACTGACCACCTTGAGCTTGAAAGTGACGACAAAACTGCCAAAGCGCGAATTTTGAGCCATTATCGATAAGCGAAAACATGGATTCACCGCAGAAAAACTGTCCTACGGCGACACCATACAATCCCCCTACGAGTTGATCCTCTTGCCACACTTCGACACTGTGCGCATCGTGCTGCTGGTGAAGGGCGAGGTAGGCCTCACGCATCTGGTCGGTGATCCAAGTTTGCTCAGGGCCCCTGATGGCGGCACATTGATGAATCACTGCCTCGAAGGCATGATTGATGGTCACAGTCACTTGGCTTTTGCGCGCCGCTTTGCGCAAGCTGCGGCTGACGTGAAAGTCAGAGGGACGAATGATGGCCCGTTCACTTGGCGACCACCACAGTAACGGGTCTTCTTCACCAAACCAAGGGAAAATACCGCTACGATAGGCAGACATCAGCCGTGCAGCCGAGAGATCGCCGCCAATAGCTAACAGGCCATCTGGATGAGCGAGTGCATCGCTCACCGGAGGAAAGCGAAAATCATCTGCCGCTAATGGCGGCAAAAAGAGGGTCATACCCGCAGTCTCTCCATGTGTTACAAGCGTTGTCGCAGTTGTGCATAGCGTCCGTTTGCCGCCATGAGTGCAGCATGATCGCCTTGTTCGACAATCTCACCGGCATCCATGAGACAAATGGTGTCCATTTGCTCAAGCCCGACCAAGCGGTGAGTGATAAACACCACGGTTTTGTTTGCACAATGTTGCTGTAGTAAGGATAGGATCTGCGCCTCCGTTTGCACATCTAACCCTTCGGTTGGCTCATCTAATAAAACGATAGGTGCGTCATGCAAAAGGGCACGCGCAATACCAATCCGTCGTCGCTCGCCACCAGAAAGCTGTCGGCCTCCATCTCCCATCCATGCATTGAGTCCTGGCTCGGCCAGCAAGGTCTGCAAGCCTACTTGGGTTAACACTTGCGTCAGCGTCTCGTCGCTGGCCTGCGGGCATGCCAAGATCAGGTTATCGCGCAAGGTGCCATTAAACATGTCGACCCGTTGCGTGACGACGGAAATCGCTTGGCGTAACGCCGGCTCTGACCATTGACGTAACGGCTTGCCATCAAGATGGATCTCGCCGTTGCTTGGATCCCATGCGCGCGTTAACAAGCTCAGCAGGGTTGATTTTCCACATCCGGTCCGACCGAGTAGCGCCACTTTTTGCCCCGCATGTACGTGCAAAGAAATGCGGTTTAAGGCAGGGTTTGCAGTTTCTGGGTATTGATAACTGACGTTATCCAGCTTGAGCTCACCTTGCACCGCATCGGCATGTCCTTGCGGCGGAAAATAGACACTGGGTGTACGCTCGGTAATCCGGTTGAGCCGCTTAGCCGCGGTCAGGGTTTTCCCCAAATATTGGAAAGCCGCGGTGATGGGCATCATCAACTCAAAGCTTGCCATAGTGGTAAACGCGACCATTGCAATAAGCGGATCGGGCAAGCGACCACCCACACCATCGGCAGCTAACCAAATCATCAAAACTAAGGTTAAACCGGTTGCCGCCATCAGCACCGCATTCGCCCAGCCGGTGACGTTTGCCATGTTCGCTTGCGCGGCTAGCATGGCTTTTTCACTGTCATCAACCCGTGCACGATAACGGGATTCTGCGCCAAAAAGGGCGAGTTCGGCATGGCCTTGCAGCCAATCGAGTAGGGCGATTCGGGTAGCGGCATTTTGTTCTAATTGCTGGCGTCCATGTTGCTTACCAAGATGGTAAAAAATAACGGGTAACCCCAGCAGTAACGCCAATAAACAGCCGCCCAACGCTAGCCCTAAGGTTGGGTCGAACCAACCCAAAAACAGACCCACGGCAAGGACACCGAGGGCGCCAACAACCATGGGACTGACCAAGCGCAGATAGACGTGATCCATCGCATCAACATCGGCCACCATGCGATTGAGCAGGTCGCCATCACGCACATTCAGGGTTTGATCCGGCACCAAAGGCGCAAGCTTACGGAAAAACGCTACCCGCAGGTCGGCAAGCAATTTAAACGTGGCATTGTGGCTGACGACGCGCTCTGCCCAGCGTCCAAAGGTACGGCCGATAGAAAAACCACGCACGCCAGCAGCGGGCAACATGTAATTGAAGGTGGCCATGCCAGTGAGTCCAGCCACGGCCGCCGCAGCGATAAACCAGCCCGATAAGGTCAATAGGCCAATCGCGGCAAACAAGGTGGCAAACGCCAACACCATGCCCAAGCTAAGACCAAACCAGTGACGCTTATACAGGCGTAAGTAGGGGAGTAGTTCACGCATCGAGATTTCTCCTGTCTGCTGAGGCCAGCATGTCAGCAAGCTGCCCTTGAGCGGCGATATCTTTGAATTTGCCTTGCTGAGTGATGGCGCCATCAGTCATGACCCAAACCTGATCGCAGTTTTCGAGCGCATCGAGGCGATGTGACACCTGAATACAGGTTTTTCCTTGGGTCGCTGTGTGTAAGCTCAAATTGACCAGTTGTTCGCTGTGGGCATCGAGGCTTGCCGTCGGCTCATCCAATACCCATAGTGCACCGTCTTGCAATAAAGCACGTGCAACTGCGATACGCTGTGCTTGGCCGACTGACAGTCCGCCGTTGCGGTCGCCAACGGGATGAGCCAGTCCGTCGGTCAGGCGCATGACAAACTCATCGACATAGGCTTGTGTCATTACATGATTAATTGACTCTGGCGTGGCATCAGGGTTGGCGAGCGCAATGTTGTCACGAATAGAGCCATGGAATAGCTGTGGATTTTGGCCTACCCAACTGATCGCTTGGCGCCAATGGGTGAGTGAGAGCGCTCGGCGCTCACAACCGTTAATGACCAGACTGCCGCGATAGGGTAAAAAGCCGAGCAGTGCATTCAACAGGCTCGACTTGCCTGCGCCACTGACGCCGACAAGTGCAATATGCTCACCGGCTTTGACGTCAAAGTTGAGCGGCCCAGCCAAGACATGGCCATCAGGGCTGAGTACTTCGAGATCGCGCGCGGTGATGGTCACAGCCTCGAGATCGGGTGTCTCTTGGCCTTGTGTGCCGGTATCGGGTTGCGCATCGAGAAACTCGACGATGGATTCGGCAGCCCCAATCGCTTGGGCTTTGGCGTGATAAAACGTGCCAAGATCACGCAATGGCTGGTAAAACTCAGGCGCGAGCACCAGCACAAATAGGCCGGTAAATAGCGATATCGGGGCACCATAGTGGCCAAAGTTAAGTTCACCAATGAAACTGAAACCGAAATAGACGGCCACGACTGCAATGGAAATGGCCGTAAAAAACTCGAGTACGGCGGACGACAAGAAAGCCAGTCGTAGCACTTCCATGGTTCGTTTGCGGAAGGTGTGTGACGCTAGATGCAGTTGTTCGGCTTCTGCATCAGTGCGATTGAACAGTCGCAGTGTCGGTAAGCCACGCAAACGGTCATAAAAATAGCCTGACAGTCGTTGCAGTGCTTTGAAATTCTTGCGATTTGCGTCGGCGGCTTTGATCCCCACCAAGGCCATAAAAAAGGGCACCAGCGGCGCGGTAATCAAGAATATCAAGCCGGAGGCCCAATTGATGGGGAACACGGTGACGAGAATCATCACGGGGATCAATACGGCAATCGCCATTTGCGGTAAATAGCGGGCAAAGAAGTCCTGTAATTCTTCGACTTGCTCGAGGAGCAAGCTAGCCCAACTGCCCGCCGGACGACCTTGAATACTCACGGGGCCGAGTTCATGAAGACGATTCAAGATCAACTGGCGAATATGGTGGCGAATGGTTTGGCCACAGCGATAGCCCGTTCGCTCTTTGGCCCAACTACAGGCCGCACGCAGTAATACTACGGCCCCCAGACCAATGAAACTGGGCAGTAAACTGTATTTATCGGCTTGTTCGATAATGAGCTGATAAAGCAAATGGGCGAGGAGCGCTGCTTGAGCAATGAGTAGCAGTCCAGATGTAAAGGCTATGCCAATCGTCGCAACTAACCAGGGTTTGGCTAACACGCTCTGCGACTTGAGCCATTTCGTTAGCGCCCGCTGTTTAGATTTATCCATATCGTCTTATTATTTTATGAAAGGCCTGCGAGTGAGGCAGAGCAGGCTGCTCAGGGGCAGCCTGCGTGGGATCGCGCGAGGGTTACTTCTCAGCTAACCCGTCAAGGTAGCGCTCAGCATCGAGCGCTGCCATACAGCCGGTGCCGGCTGACGTGATCGCTTGGCGGTAGACATGATCCATCACATCGCCAGCGGCAAAAACGCCTTCAATGCTGGTTTGTGTGGCGTTACCGTTCAGGCCGGAAGCCACTTTGATGTATCCGTTTTCCATCTCTAATTGACCGGCAAAAATGTCAGTGTTTGGCTTATGGCCGATAGCGACGAAGACGCCCATTACATCCAGCGTTTCTGTCGCATCACTTTGGGTGTCTTTTAAGCGCACAGCAGTGACGCCCATTTCATCGCCAAGCACCTCGTCCAGCACACGGTCAGTGTGTAAAACGATGTTACCGTTCTCAACTTTGTCCATCATGCGATCCACAAGGATTTTTTCCGCACGGAAGCTATCACGGCGGTGTACAACATGGACTTCAGAGGCGATGTTAGACAAATACAAGGCTTCTTCGACCGCGGTATTACCCCCGCCAATCACAGCCACTTTTTGGTTGCGATAGAAAAAGCCATCGCAGGTTGCACAGGCGGAGACCCCACGGCCTTTAAAGGCTTCTTCTGATGGCAAACCAAGATATTGTGCGGATGCACCTGTCGAAATAATTAAGGCATCGCAGGTGTATTCACCACTGTCGCCTTTTAAACGAAATGGGCGCTGAGACAGATCAACGTCGTTGACGTGATCAAAAATAATCTCGGTGTCGAATTTCTCCGCATGGTCTTTCATGCGGTCCATCAAGGCTGGACCCGTGAGGCCTTCTGGATCGCCAGGCCAGTTCTCTACATCTGTGGTGGTGGTTAGCTGGCCACCTTGTTGCATACCCGTGATCATAACTGGATTCAGGTTGGCACGCGCCGCATAAACAGCGGCGGTATAGCCAGCCGGGCCTGAACCAAGGATCAATAGGTTAGCATGCTTAATGTTACTCATTCACGTCTCCGGGCAGGATAGAGGTTCGTTTTGAATGGCCTGATTGTAGGTAAATTGGACGGGTAAAGAAAGGGCACCGTGACGGTGCCCTTTGATTGTAGGGTACAAAACGCACATTAATGTGCGGCTTTTAATGCGTCCATGGCATCCACATAAGGAAGTTCAAAGCCTTCAGCCACTTCTTTGATGGTGACTTGACCATGAATAACGTTCAAACCATTGCGCAGGTGTTGATCTTCTACCAAGGCATCGCGATAGCCTTTGTTGGCCAACTTCACGATATAAGGCAGGGTCGCGTTGTTGAGAGCAACGGTAGAGGTGCGAGCAACCGCGCCTGGCATGTTAGCGACACAGTAGTGAACCACATCATCAACAATGTAGGTTGGATCCGCATGGGTGGTCGCGTGTGACGTCGCGAAACAGCCACCTTGGTCAATGGCAACATCGACGACCGCCGCACCTGGTTTCATGCGCTTAATGTGGTCTTCGTTAACCAGTTTTGGCGCGGCTGCACCTGGGATCAGTACCGCACCGATAACCAGATCAGCATTGAGAACGTGTTGCTCCAGTGTTTCTTCTGTGGAGTAGACCACTTTTGCACGACCTTGGAATTCTTCATCCAAACGACGCAGTGTGTCGACATTTTTGTCTAAAATAGTCACATCAGCACGTAGGCCAACGGCCATGCGCGCTGCGTTTGAACCGACAACACCACCGCCGAGTACCACAATTTTCGCCGGTTCAACGCCTGGAACACCACTTAGTAGCATGCCTGAACCGCCGTGTGATTTCTCCAGTGCTTGTGCACCTGCTTGAATAGACATACGGCCCGCTACCTCAGACATAGGCGCAAGGAGTGGCAATCGACCTTTAGAATCTGTTACGGTTTCATAGGCGATACAGACGGCTTTACTCTTAATTAAGTCTTCTGTTTGTGGAAAATCTGGTGCAAGATGCAGATAGGTGAATAAAATCTGTCCTTCACGGAGCATGGCACGCTCAACCGCTTGCGGCTCTTTGACTTTAACAATCATCTCGGCCTTGGCGAACACGTCAGCCGCGGTAGGAAGGATAGATGCGCCGGCGGCTTTATAGTCGTCGTCAGAGAAGCCAATACCGTTACCAGCGTTGGTCTCTACGTAAACGGAGTGGCCGTGAGAAATAAGTTCGCGGACACTTGCTGGAACCATACCAACGCGGTATTCATGGTTTTTGATCTCTTTTGGAACGCCAATGATCATGCTGTCACCTCTTGTTTATTCAGTGTTATCGGCTGGCTAGTTGTTGATATTGTCAATTTTCAGGCTAGTATAAAGGGAAAAAATCAGCATTTGATGCTAAAATTTATAAAGATGTTATTTAATTCGGTATATCTTTTTGCAAGGAAGTAACAAGGTGGAATAAAAAATGGTAGATACCAAAAAAAAGCCCTCCAAGGAATTGGACCGCATTGACCGCAACATCCTGAATGAGCTCCAAAAGGATGGGCGTGTTTCAAACGTTGAGTTATCTAAACGAGTCGGTCTTTCTCCTACCCCCTGTCTCGAACGTGTCCGTCGCTTGGAGCGCCAAGGCTATATCACTGGTTATACGGCGCTGCTCAATCCCCAGTTTCTCGACGCATCATTGCTGGTGTTTGTCGAAATCACCTTGAACCGTGGCGCACCAGATGTGTTTGAGCAATTCAATAAAGCGGTTCAAACACTGGAAGACATTCAAGAATGTCATCTTGTCTCCGGTGATTTTGACTACCTACTTAAAACACGAGTAGCTGATATGTCGGCATATCGCAAGTTATTGGGTGAAACCTTGCTGCGTTTGCCCGGTGTGAATGACACACGCACTTACGTGGTAATGGAAGAGGTGAAGCAGAGCAATCATTTGGTGATTCGCACCCGCTAAACCTGTTTGCCAATCGCCATATTGGTGTCGATCCCCCAAACGATGAAACCGAGCCACCGTGCTCGGTTTCTTTTTTGTCTTAATCAGCAACAATTATGTGATATCTCGGTAAAGATTCATCGCTGACTCGCATCATGCCTGCTGTTCAGGCACGAATGTGGTAAAGTCAGTGCAGTGGCGAATGCAAACCTCAAACCATGGTGGGGAATGCGAATAACGAAAAGTATTAAACAGGTGATGATGGAGTTTTCTTTGCGTCGTGAGCCCAAATCGGCTCAGCCCAAGGTGCGATTGGATGGCGCTCAGCGTTTGAAAGAGTGTGGCTTTATCTTGGTGCTGGCAGCGGCCGTCTTTGTGATGGTTGCGCTACTGTCTTTTAATCCGGCTGATCCCTCTTGGTCACAAACTGCTTGGCACGGTGATGTGCACAACGCGGCAGGTTCATTAGGGGCATGGGTCGCCGACAGCCTCTTTTTCTCATTCGGTATTTTGGCCTACCCATTACCGCCAGCTGCCATGCTGGGGGGGTGGGTTTTCTTGCGCCGCCGTGGCGACGACGAGCCACTCAACTACACGATTTTAGCCGCGAGGATCTTAGGGCTTTTCGTTCTATTCCTAACCAGTTGTTCGCTAGCCGATCTCAATTTTGATGATTTTTGGCATTTCTCCTCTGGGGGGGTGATGGGCGATGTCACCAACAGTTTGGCATTGCCACTGCTTAACGTACTAGGCACCACATTGGTGATGCTGTTTTGTTGGGCAGCAGGGTTTACATTGTTTACTGGGATCTCTTGGCTAAGCATTGTGGATAACCTAGGGTCGGTGACCTTAAAGGCCACTACTTGGTTGGTTAACCGCCTCCGTGGCGATAAGGTGACTGAGCTTGGCAAGCCTGCTGCACAAACCGTCACTGAGTCAGACAAGGTGCCTGACGCGGCAGAGCCGATGGAATTAAGTGATTTGCGCCGCTTCACCCCGTCTCCGAGCGTGAAAGAAGTCCCAGAGGATAGGGCATCAGCCGCACCAAGCACGCCGATTATCTTTGGGGGACAAGCCTTACCCGCCGATGACGATGGCAAAACACTGGATGACCCTGAGCCTAACTTGGGACAGTGGCAAGGGGTTGTCGAGCCAGAAGACGAACCAACCCAACCGAACGCACCGCTGTCGGATGACGCGCCGGAGGATGAAACATTACCGCCGTGGCAAGAGACCGATGCTTCCAGCGATGGAAGTGTTGGAAGTGAAGGAAGTGACGAAAGTGAAGAGGTGGCGAGTGAGCCTGTATCTCATGAAACCACCTATGGCAATCAAGACGGTTTGTCTGAGCTAGAGCGTGCCGAGCAAGCCGCTGGGGCGGCTGAGGACGATGAGGATCCGTTCCAAGAAACGATTCGTAAAGCGCAGCAAGCCCAGCAACAGGCTGCTGGGCTTGATCATCCTTTCTTAGTCAAAGATGAGCCAAACTTGCCAAAACCTGCGGAGCCTTTCCCGACCTTAGATTTGCTCGATCCTGCGCGAAAAACCGCTTCACAGGCGACACGGGAAGAGCTTGAACAAATCGCGCGTTTAGTCGAAGCACGACTCGAGGATTATAAAATCCAAGCGCGTGTTGTGGGGGTTTATCCCGGACCCGTGATTACGCGTTTTGAGCTGGACTTAGCGCCGGGTGTCAAAGTGTCGCGCATTTCTGGATTGTCGAAAGACTTAGCGCGTTCTTTGTCGACCACCGCGGTGCGGGTAGTGGAAGTGATCCCAGGTAAACCTTATATCGGACTCGAGCTACCCAATGAAAACCGCGAGACCGTCTTTATGTCGGAAGTGGTTGGCAGCGAGCGCTTTAAGAACAGCAAGTCGCCGATTTCTGTGGTGTTAGGAAAAGACATTGCTGGTGAAGCGATTGTGACCGATTTAGGCAAAGCCCCTCACTTACTGGTCGCCGGTACTACTGGCTCGGGTAAGTCGGTGGGTGTGAACGTTATGATCGTCAGTATGCTCTATAAAGCGGCGCCGGAAGATGTCCGCTTTATCATGATCGACCCGAAAATGCTCGAGCTTTCTGTGTATGAGGGGATCCCGCATTTGCTCACCGAAGTGGTCACCGACATGAAGGATGCGGGCAATGCATTGCGCTGGTGTGTTGGTGAGATGGAGCGACGCTACAAGCTAATGTCGGCGTTAGGTGTTCGTAACCTCAAAGGCTTTAACGAGAAAGTCAAAGCCGCTGAGACGGCGAATAACCCGATTCCAGACCCACTCTGGAAACCGAGTGACAGCATGGATGAAACGGCTCCTACGCTAGAAAAGCTGCCTTATATCGTCGTGGTCGTTGATGAGTTCTCTGATCTGATGATGGTGGTGGGCAAAAAGGTGGAAGAGCTGATCGCCCGTTTGGCGCAAAAGGCCCGAGCAGCGGGTATTCACCTAGTGCTTGCCACCCAGCGCCCATCCGTTGATGTGATCACCGGCCTTATCAAAGCGAACATTCCGACCCGGATGGCTTTTACCGTTTCCACGAAAACTGACTCGCGCACCATCTTGGACCAAGGGGGAGCAGAGTCGCTGCTAGGCATGGGGGATATGCTGTTCATGCCCAACGGCTCTAACCATCCTATCCGTGTGCACGGCGCGTTTGTCAGTGACGAAGAAGTGCACCGTGTGGTGAACAACTGGAAAGCGCGCGGTAAGCCGCAGTATCTCGAAGAGATCACTCATGGCGATCAGGGTTCCGATAGCTTATTGCCGGGAGAAACCCCGACAGGCGCGGATGGCGAAGAGCTGGATCAGCTGTTTGACCAAGTGGTTGAGTTTGTCACCGAAAGCCGCCGCGGCTCTGTATCAGGGGTGCAACGCCGCTTTAAAATTGGTTATAACCGTGCGGCTCGAATTGTGGAACAACTCGAAGCACACGGTGTCGTAAGTTCTCCGGGCCATAACGGTAACCGAGAAGTGTTGGCGCCACCGCCACCGAAAGCGTAATCAGATGGACGTTGTATGAAAATGAAAGCCTTTTATCGCCACCTAATCGCGATGCTGACGCTGATGTTTGCGGTTGCTGTTCAAGCGCAATCCACTGCCCAGCAGCAGCTGATGGACCGATTGAGTAAAGTGGATGCCTTTAGCGCCAATTTTGAACAGGCTGTGATCAGCCCTGAAGGGGAGCAGATCCACGCTGCAAAAGGACGACTATCTATTGAACGTCCCAACTTGTTCAATTGGACCACGACCACACCCGATGAAAATATCATGATCTCTGATGGGGAAACATTGTGGTACTACAGCCCGTTTGTCGAGCAAGTCACTGCCATGTGGTTAGACGATGCGACCGCACAAACCCCGTTCGTGTTGTTGACCCGCAATCAGCCAGACGATTGGCAGATGTACACTATTACCCAGCAAGGTGACACCTTTACCTTGACCCCCAAAACGGTAGGGAGCATTGGCACGTTTGCCGTGACGGTAAAACCGGATGGCACCTTGACCCATTTTCGGGTGACCGAGCAAGATGGGCAGCAAAGCCAGTTCACGCTCAGCCAGTTTAGTCGTCAGGCACCGGATGCGTCCTTGTTTGAATTTACGCCACCGGACTCGGTGCTGGTGGATGATCAACGTCAGCCGCGTTAATCACGGGAGAGAAGATTGTCGACACTACCGCTAGATTTTGCTGACGACTTTCGGCCGCTTGCTGCCCGCATGCGGCCGGTTTCGTTAAATCAGTACATTGGCCAGCAGCATTTATTGGCCGAGGGCAAGCCTCTTCGCCGCGCCATCGAATCTGGCAGCCTGCATTCAATGATTTTTTGGGGCCCACCGGGCACCGGCAAAACCACCTTGGCAGATATCGCTGCTCGTCAAGCCAATGCGGAAATCGAGCGACTGTCTGCGGTGACCTCGGGCGTGAAAGAAATTCGCGATGCGATTGTGCGTGCAGAGCAGAATAAACAGGCCGGAGTACGTACTGTCCTGTTTGTTGATGAGGTTCACCGTTTCAACAAAAGCCAACAAGACGCGTTTTTACCGCATGTTGAAGCGGGGACAGTCACCTTTATTGGTGCCACGACTGAAAACCCCTCTTTTGAGCTAAACAACGCCTTGCTATCTCGTGCGCGGGTGTACCGGCTGAGTGCGCTTGAGCGTGATGATTTGATTGCGGTGATTGACCAAGCATTGGCGGATAAAAACCGTGGACTCGGTGAGCGAGAGCTACGTTTTGATACGGGGGTGAAAGACGCTCTGGCGGACACCTGTAGTGGCGATGCGCGCATGGCTTTGAACCTGCTGGAAATGTTAGCCGATATGGCTGATGGTGCGGTGACTATGACGATGCTGAAAGACGTCGCTGGGGAGAAGGTGGCACAGTTCGATAAGCAAGGCGACGCATGGTATGACCTCATTTCAGCATTTCATAAGTCCGTGCGCGGCTCTAACCCAGATGCAGCCTTGTACTGGTATGCCCGTATCGTGTCCGCGGGAGGGGATCCCTTGTACGTGGCGCGTCGATTGTTAGCGATTGCCTCTGAAGACGTGGGTAATGCCGATCCGCGTGCCATGCAGGTTGCATTGAACGCATGGGATTGCTTTACCCGCGTCGGGCCAGCGGAAGGTGAGCGCGCGATCGCACAAGCTGCGGTGTATCTTGCCTGTGCTCCTAAAAGCAATGCAGTCTACACCGCGTGGAAACAAGCGCTGCGCGATGCAAAAGCGACGGCGAATGCACCTGTCCCTATGCACCTTCGTAATGCACCGACGGCCCTGATGGAAAGCTTGGGACATGGCGACGGGTATCGTTATGCCCATGATGAACCGAATGCCTACGCCGCCGGTGAGCGTTATTTGCCCGATGAAGTCAGTGATGTGCGTTATTACCAGCCCGTTAATCGCGGGCTAGAAATTAAAATCGCTGAAAAGCTCGCCTTTCTGGACGAGCTTGACGCAAAAAGCCCGCAAAAGCGCTAGGCAACTTCACCCTTTTTGGGTAAGGTTTAAAGTGCGGCTGCACCATCAAGGCGCAGTCGCCTAGTAGTGGTGACATCCACGGTCACCCTCGGCCAATCGCGTTATACAATACGCACGATCGCAGCTTGTCTTCAAATCGTGATGACAAGTGATAATCAACTAATCAACCCGAAAAGCACAGGATTAGCATGCTGGATTCCAAATTACTTCGAACTGAGCTGGAAGAAACGGCTCAAAAACTCGCTCGTCGTGGCTTTACGCTCGATGTTGACGCTATACGTGAACTCGAGGAACAACGTAAATCCCTGCAGATTCGCACCGAACAATTGCAAGCAGAGCGTAACTCCCGATCGAAGTCCATTGGCCAGGCTAAAGCGAAGGGTGAGGACATTGCGCCACTACTAGCAGAAGTCGCGAACTTGGGTGACGAGCTGGACGCTGCAAAAGCCGAGTTGGCTGAACTGCAACAGAAAGTGAACGACGTGGTAATGGCGGTGCCAAACTTGCCAGCCGATGAAGTCCCAACGGGTAAAGACGAGTCTGAAAACCTCGAGGTGTCTCGTTGGGGTGAGCCGCGTCAGTTTGATTTTGAAATCAAAGATCACGTTGATTTGGGCGAGCTTTCTGGCGGGCTTGATTTCGCCAGTGCGGTGAAACTGTCGGGCTCACGCTTTATCGTGATGAAAGGGCAGATGGCGCGTATGCATCGTGCCTTGACCCAGTTTATGCTCGACTTACATACCAACGAGCACGGTTATACTGAGATGTACGTGCCTTATTTGGTGAATGCAGACAGTCTTTATGGCACCGGTCAGTTACCAAAATTTGGTGAAGATTTGTTTAACACCAAACCGGCCACCGAAGAAGGGGTAGGGATGTCCTTGATCCCAACCGCGGAAGTACCGCTGACTAACATGGTGCGTGATGAAATTGTCGATGAGGCGGATTTGCCGCTGTGCATGACGGCACACACACCGTGTTTCCGTTCAGAAGCAGGCTCCTATGGTCGCGATACCCGTGGTCTGATTCGTATGCACCAGTTTGATAAAGTTGAACTGGTCAAAGTCGTTAAGCCAGAAGATTCTATGCAAGCGCTTGAATCACTCACTGCGGATGCAGAGAAGGTGTTGCAACTGCTTAACCTGCCATATCGTAAAGTATTACTGTGTACGGGCGATATGGGCTTTGGCGCAGCGAAAACCTATGATCTTGAAGTCTGGTTACCTGCACAAAACACCTACCGTGAGATTTCTTCATGCTCAAACATGCAAGACTTCCAAGCACGCCGTATGCAGGCGCGTTTCCGCCGCAAAGGTGAGAAAAAACCTGAGTTACTGCATACCTTGAACGGTTCTGGCTTGGCCGTTGGTCGTACTCTGGTAGCTATTTTAGAAAACTACCAACAAGCAGATGGCCGCATTGAAATTCCTGAGGTATTGCGTCCATACATGGGCGGTCAAACGCACATTGGCTAATGAAGTGAGTCAGGGTTAAAGAACGAAGGGTCGGCATGATTGCCGGCCCTTTTTTATTGGGGTGACGACACGCTGTTGAGGCAGGTCATTGCCCTGAACCTGACTGAGGAAACGGCGCGATGGGGCTAAGTGCATCATCGTGTTGGCAGGGATAGCGTGTCAGCACACGTGCGATAAAGCTGTCGAGCACGTGAAGCATAATTCGGTTTACGCGCTGCGATAGCGCAACTTTATGCTCAAAGGGCAGTTGTTCTGACTGTGCGAGCTGGTTTAACACCTCGGTGATTTCTTTTTGGATGTCGTCCGCCAATGACAAGGCGTGGAGTTGACGTAAGCGCTTCGCGAGTATTTGCTGGTGCAAGGTGAGAGATTGCTGGGCGTTGCGCGCGGATTGTTGCTCTTGGTATACCGCATGGCTGTAACGCTGCCTTGCTTGTAATAGTTCTAAAATCGCATACCAGATTTGCTGATAGCTCTCCAAACGGGTGTCGTCGCGTTGCGCAATCAATGCTGGCGGGACAGCTTCATCCACCAAGTAGACGATATGTTGCAGAGCCCGATTTTTCATACGGGTTTGGGTGTCGTTGTCGTAAGACGGTAAGGCATGAAGGTGGTGAAAAAAGAGTCGATACATCGGCTTTTGCGCTTGAGGAGCCAGTTGGTGAAGGTGACGCGTTTGGCTTAACAGCACTTGGTAGTCGTCTGAGCTAATATTGGGTTGGGTGGCTAGGTGCTGAGCATGCTGTAACAGCACACGTAGTTCATGCAGTTGGTGTAAATGCAAATCTGGGCGCTGACGGAAAAGCTGTACCGCTACCACCACCGCGATGCTTAATGCTAATGTTCCTATCATTAATAGCCATTCCATAGTCGCTCCCTGCGTTTCAGTCTCTGATATGGCCTATCCAGCAGGAATCGTGCCTAAAATGAGAGATTTATCACGCCCTGTGCAAGGGGCTAGGCAGCCGATAATGAAAGAAAACTGCGCCGTTTTCGCACTGTGCTGGTGAAGTGATGCACTGTTTTGACGCATTGGCGAATGTTTCACTGATACCTGATAAAAAGCGCGCATAAAAAAGAGAGCCATCAAGGCTCTCTTTTACGCTCATCTCAGCACCGCAAGGTGGCGCGGTGCCAGTGAGTCTTGGCTTACATCACACGCATGCCGGCTTGGGCGCCTTCGTGTGGTTCAAGGATCCACAACTCTTTGCCACCCGGTCCCGCAGCGAGGATCATGCCTTCTGACATGCCAAATTTCATTTTGCGTGGCTTCAAGTTTGCGACCATCACCGTGTGTTTACCGACTAAATCCTCAGGCTTGTAAGCCGATTTAATCCCAGAGAACACTTGGCGAGTTTCACCACCAATATCGAGCTTAAACTTGAGCAGCTTGTCCGCTTTAGGCACGGATTCACATTCCAAAATTTTAGCCACACGCAGATCGACTTTTGCAAAATCGCCAAACTCAATTTCCTCAGCGATAGGATCATCCGCTAAAGGACCTTGCGCTTTCGCTTTTTCTGCCTCTTCCGCCGCGACATCTTCTTTGCTGTCGGCAATCATGGCATCCACCGCTTTCGGATCGATACGGCTAAACAGCGCTTTGAACTTGCTAATGGCGTGGCCTGTCAGTGGCTGAGCAATGCTTTCCCAAGTCAGGGTGTCATTCAAGAATCCTTCGGCACGCTCTGCAAGCTGAGGCATCACAGGTTTCAGATACGTCATGAGCACACGGAATAGGTTAATGCCGACGGAACAAATAGCTTGAAGCTCGGCGTCTTTGCCTTCTTCTTTAGCAACCACCCAAGGGGCTTTCTCATCGACATACTGGTTTGCTTTGTCTGCCAAGGCGATGATCTCGCGAATAGCGCGATTGTATTCGCGTGCTTCGTAGAGCTCACCAATGTGCTCGGCTTTGTCGACAAATGACTGATAAAGCTCAGGCTCAGCACAGGTATCGGCTAATTGGCCATCGAAACGCTTGCTAATAAAACCAGCGTTGCGCGAAGCAAGGTTGACCACTTTATTGACGATGTCTGAGTTTACGCGTTGGATGAAATCATCCAAGCTCAGGTCAAGGTCATCGATACGGCTGTTTAGCTTCGCGGCGTAATAGTAACGCAAACACTCAGGGTCGAGATGTTTTAGATAAGTGCTGGCTTTGATAAATGTCCCTTTCGATTTGGACATTTTCGCGCCGTTTACGGTTACATAGCCATGCACAAAGACGTTGTTTGGCTTACGGAATCCAGCGCCATCCAGCATCGCTGGCCAGAACAAGCTGTGGAAATAGACGATGTCTTTACCGATAAAGTGATAAAGCTCGGCTTCGCTATTTTCTTTCCAGTATTCGTCAAAGTCGATGTCGTTGTGCTTGTTGCAATAGTTTTTGAACGAGCCCATATAACCAATTGGGGCGTCGAGCCAAACGTAGAAGAACTTACCGGGTTGGTCTGGGATCTCAAAACCAAAATAGGGCGCATCACGCGAGATATCCCACTGTTGCAGACCGGTTTCGAACCACTCGTTCATTTTGTTGGCAATTTCGCTTTGTAGCGCACCTGATTTGGTCCAGGTATTCAGCATTTGCTCAAACTGCGGCAAATCAAAGAAAAAGTGCTCAGAGTCGCGCATCACAGGGGTGGCACCGCTGACCGCCGAGCGAGGATTAATGAGCTCCGTCGGTGCATAGGTTTCGCCACAGTTGTCACAGTTATCGCCATATTGGTCGTCAGCGTGACATTTCGGGCACTCACCTTTGACGAAACGATCCGGTAAGAACATTTCTTTTTCAGGATCGAACAGCTGTGAAATCGTACGGCTGGTGATATAGCCTTTATCGCGCAATTGGGTGTAAATGAATGACGCCAACTCGCGGTTTTCTTCGCTGTGTGTGCTGTGATAGTTATCAAAGCTGATGTTAAAGCCATCAAAGTCGGCTTTATGCTCTTTTTGCACATCGGCGATCATGGCTTCGGGCTCCACGCCCATTTGCTGCGCTTTCAACATAATAGGCGTGCCGTGAGCATCGTCGGCACAAATAAAGTGAGTGGTATTGCCGCGCAGGCGCTGATAGCGGACCCATACATCTGCCTGAATATGCTCGAGCATGTGGCCCAAATGGATTGAGCCGTTCGCATAAGGCAGCGCACAGGTCACCAAAATTTTACGTGGGTTTGCAGCCATAATCTTGTTTGTTCGCTCTTATGATATGAATGGAATGATTGCAGAAATCTTACCTGATACGATATGCCTTGCCTAGAGCAAGGCCGTGTCATAAGGCGTTTACGTATAATTGGTTAGGGACGCGGACCCAAATAATGAATAAATTGGACGGTGAAGCATGTTTTTTGGCGGCAAAAAGAACAAATCAACGAAAAAAGCGGCATCAGTGATGAGCCAAGACGCAGCGGTGACGTTACTTAATCAATTCTCTCATCCGGGGTTGATCGACCAATGGGCCAGCCAGCCACATTGGGTCAAGGGTCATGAAAACAGTATTGAGGTGGTGTTTCCTTTTGCTGCGGGGTCGATCATCCAAGCGCTCTCTGATTGGCTCGCCGTGCAGGTACCGGAGAACGCAAGCCAGTTTTCATTGACCCAGCGCGTCGCTCCGCTGAAAGCCGGTGACAAAACGCCGGTAAAAGGGGTGAAAAACCTGATTGTGGTCAGTTCGGCAAAAGGGGGCGTTGGTAAGTCCACCACAGCGGTGAACTTAGCGCTCGCCTTGCACGCGGAAGGGGCAAGTGTGGGGCTGTTGGATGCAGATATCTATGGACCATCTGTGCCTCTCATGCTCGGTGCACAGCATAGCGAACCGCAAACCCACGATGGCAAACTGATGGAGCCTGTGTCGCGCTATGGCATTGTCTCGAATTCGATTGGTTATCTTGTCCCGGCCGACAACGCGACAGTCTGGCGTGGTCCGATGGCGTCGAAAGCGTTCGCTCAATTAATCAATGAAACCCGCTGGCCTGACGTGGATTATTTGGTGGTAGATATGCCACCGGGGACGGGCGACATTCAATTAAGTTTGGCGCAACAGTTTCCGGTAAACGGCGCGGTGGTCGTGACGACGCCGCAAGACCTTGCACTCGCCGATGCGATAAAAGGCGTGGCGATGTTTGAGAAAGTCTCGGTCCCTGTGTTAGGGGTGGTTGAAAACATGAGTTATCACATTTGTTCTCACTGTGGGCATCATGAGGCAATTTTTGGCACGGGCGGCGCGGAAAAAATGTCGAAGCAGCAAGGCACGCCAGTTTTGGCGCAGGTACCATTGCATGTATCCATTCGTGAAGACATTGATAGCGGAAAGCCAAGCGTGGTGGCACGTCCTGAGAGCGAGCATACCCATGCGTATCGTGATATGGCGAGCACGGTGGCGAGTAAACTGTATTGGCAAGGTGAAACGCGACCTGAACAGATAGCTGTACAAACCTTGTCCTAGAGGTTGAGCACGGACCGCTGTTGAGACGCGAATGCCGGCTGATGTGGCGATCAAGCAAGATTTTCGCTGGCGCCAGCCGGCTCAACTCCCTATAATCAGGCGGTTTATGTTGATTCCGCCAAGTTTCCTCTGGGTATTCATATTATGAGTGATAACAACCACCACTGCGTTATTATCGGCATCGCAGGCGCCTCTGCATCCGGTAAAAGCCTTATCGCCAGCACCATTTATAAGGAATTAAAGGAAAAAGTCGGCGATCATCAAATCGGCGTGATCACGGAAGATAGATACTACCGCGATCAAAGCCACCTCAGCATGGAAGAGCGCGTAAAAACGAATTATGACCACCCACAGGCACTGGATCACGATCTGTTGTGTGAGCATTTGGAAGCATTGGTCGCCGGTCAGTCGGTTGATGTGCCGGTTTATAGTTATTCTGAGCACACCCGAATGGCGGAAACCACGACGATGACTCCGAAAAAAGTCATTATCCTCGAAGGTATTCTGCTGCTCACCGATCCTCGTCTTCGCAATTTGATCCACGCTAGCGTCTTTATGGACACCCCACTTGATATCTGTTTGCTACGCCGCATGAAACGTGATGTTGCCGAGCGTGGCCGCACCATGGATTCTGTCATGGAGCAATATCAAAAGACGGTCCGCCCTATGTTTATGCAGTTTATTGAGCCGTCAAAACAATATGCAGACATCATTGTGCCTCGCGGGGGTAAAAACCGGATTGCCATTGATGTGCTAAAAGCGCATATTGCCCGTTTGCTAAAAGCGTAAACCAATCGATAATCTAGCGAATAGCGGCACATGCGACCTTGCGTGATGCCGTGTTCTAAAACCATCTACAGTGAGGAACCCCGATGCGACTGTGCGACAGACATATCAAAGAGCACCTCGATGATGGCCGCATCAAAATTGATCCGCGTCCGGCTGATGCATCGATTTCAGGTGTCACGGCTGATGTGACTCTAGGTAACCAATTTCGTGTCTTTAATGATCATGGCGCCCCCTACATCGACTTGTCTGGCCCAAAAGAAGAGGTCAATGCGCAACTCGAAAAGGTGATGAGTGATGAAATCGAGGTCGCTGAAGGAGAGGCGTTTTATTTGCACCCCGGGCAGCTGGCTCTGGCAGTCACTCATGAATCCGTGACGTTACCCGATGATATTGTTGGCTGGCTTGATGGCCGTTCATCATTGGCGCGTTTGGGACTGATGGTGCATGTGACCGCGCATCGTATCGATCCAGGTTGGTCGGGCCGCATTGTGTTAGAGTTTTATAATAATGGCCGCTTGCCGCTTGCACTGCGCCCAGGCATGCCCATTGGCGCGCTTAGTTTTGAGCCCATGTCAGGGCCGGCAGAGCAACCCTACAATAAGCGTGATAACGCCAAATATAAGAACCAACAAGGGGCGGTCGCCTCGCGAATTAGCCAAGATAAGGCTTAACTATCAAAATGCGCCTACGGGCGCATTTTTTGATGAAATGGAACCAGATTGTCGAACTGTGGTCGATAACGCTATCAAATATAACGCGTTATTTTCGCCACGCGAACAAGGAGCATACAGTGATGGTAAAGAAAATTGCGGCGATAGTGGCTGGGTTACTGGTCATCCTTATCGGCGGTCTGGCCGCCGTTGTCGCCACCATTAACCCGAATCAATTTAAGCCGATGTTAGTTGAGCAAGTGAAGCAGCAAACTGGCTTTGATTTGGTCATTGATGGTGATATCGATTGGCAGTTTTGGCCGAGCTTGGGCTTCTCAGTGGCGGATGTGGCAGTGAAAAACCGCCCCGGATTTGATGAGCCAAATTTGCTCGCGCTGTCCCGCGCGCAAATGTCTATTGATGTGTTGCCTTTACTGTCTCAGCAGCTCCATGTGGGTGAAATCTTACTGCAAGATCCGCGTATTTTTGTCCAAACGCTTGCCAATGGTGAAACTAACCTTACCCCACAGCAAGCCGAGTCTGAAACCACCACGGAAAGCACACCTGTGACACCGAGCAACTCAGCATCACCAGCCGAAACACAGGCTGCTGGCTGGGATATAACGCTACAAGGGTTGCGTGTCAGTAATGCCAGTGTGCTGCTCAAAGATGATCAAGCGAGTACACAGACACGTCTTGATGAGGTGAATGTAGAGATTGGCAATTTGGCACCGGCGGTGTGGACGCCGGTAAGCGTTTCGCTGGTGGGAAGCCAAAATGCAGAAACCTTTTCCCTGCAAGGCCAAGGTGATGTGAAATTGATGACGGATCCCATGCAAAGTCAGTTACGTCAGTTTGCGATGACATTATCTGCGCAATCGGGAGACGTGACACTGCGCGAAGCAAATCTTACCTTAGAAAGCTTTGCGCTGGGTGAGGCTTCAGCGCTTGGGTTTAACGCCAAGTTAAAGACCGCAGATATGGACGTGGAAACGTCGGGTAAAGCGCAAGTCACAGTTGCGTCGTCTTTGAGGCAGTTTGCGATTCAAGGGCTGGATATGTTGACTACGGTCTCGGGTGAGGCGGTGCCTAACCAGTCAATCACGCAGCAGCTGTCAGCGGATATTGATTATGATATGGACGCGAATGTGGTCACGGTGACGGATCTTGTTGGTCGTTTAAACACCGACCAAGTGATCGTGGATGGCAAAGTGGCCGTCAAGCTCACTGATATTCCCCAAGTTCGTTTTGCGCTGAACACCAACCGCATTGATGTGGATGCATTACTGCCCACCACGACAGAGGCGCCCCAACAAGATAAAGGCAATGCCGCTTCGGCGTCTTCATCATCGGCTGCCCCACAAGCGCAAACCACGCTAGCATTGAGTCGAGAAGAGCCTGATCTATCCGCGCTACAACAATTGGATGTAGCGGGAACCCTTGCCCTTCAAGGACTCAAAGTCGCTAACGTCGAACTCGGTCAAACTGAAGCCGAAGTGGCCATTAACCGGGGTAAAGTCACCTTATCGCGCTTTGTGACAGAGGCCTATCAAGGTACGGTATCGGCAAGTGCGGTATTGGATGCGTCAGTCACGCCGGCACGGTATGAGGTCAGCAAGCGCGCGCGAGGTATCGAGGTGCTGCCGCTGCTTCAAGACGCTGCCGAAGTTGATCTATTGGCAGGCAAAGGAAACGTTGACGTCAATGTACAAGGTAAGGGGCTATCTCCTTATGCATTGCGTGAAGCCATCAATGGCCGTGTTGCGATCTTCTTTGAAGACGGTGCAATCAATGGGATCAATCTGGCCCAGATGCTGCGTGAAGCCAAGGCAACGCTCAAAGGTGAGAAGTCGGAATATGTTGACGAAGTCCGTAAAACAGACTTCAGTGCGCTGACCGCAAGCTTTGTGCTTGGAAATGGGATGGCGCGGACCAACGATTTATTGCTGGAAGCACCTGCGTTGCGCGTACGCAGTGAAGGGCAGACAGATTTATTGAAAGAGACGCTCGATTTTGCGGTGTATACCTCTGTGGTCGAGACCAGCAAAGGCCAAGGCGGCAAAGACATCGATGAGTTGCGAGATGTGACCATTCCCGTTGATGTTGCGGGAACATGGCAGGCGCCTAGCTATAAACTCGACATTAAAAAGCTACTGAGTAGCAATAAAGTGCTGGAAGAGAAAGCGCGTAAAGAAGCGCAACGCGGCATTAAAAAATTGCTCGGGGATAAAGCCGATGACGAGAAAGTGAAAGAGGCGGCTGACAAGCTACTCAACCTGTTCCAATGATCGCTTTATGCGGCACCAAGCTATCTAATACAAACAGGATAAAGGACAGATATCGGATATGGATTCTGTAACACAAGCTGCCTTGGGCGCGGCTGTCGCGGGTATGGTCGCAGGCCGACGCTGTAGCCCTAAGGTGCTCTTGGCGGGGGCACTATTAGGAACCTTACCGGATCTCGACGTCGTCATTGATTATGGCGATCCGGTTGCGAATACCGTCAACCACCGGGGCTTTAGCCATTCACTGTTTGTGTTACCACCCTTGGGTGTCGCGATAGCGGCACTCTGGTGGCGCTTAAGTGATAAAACATGGCCTTTGTGGCAGCTGATGTTGCTGGTGGTCAGTGTGTTGGTTACCCATCCATTGCTTGATTCTATGACGGCGTATGGCACGCAACTCTTTTGGCCGCTGGATAAGCCGCCTGTTGCGGTCGCCAGTATCTTTATCATTGACCCCTTGTATACGCTGCCACTGCTGATCGGTGTGCTTGCGGCGCTAGTTTGGAGAGCCAACGCAGCAAGGCTCTGCGTGATTGGACTGATCGTCTCGAGTCTTTATTTATTGAGCTCTGTGTATCAGCTTGAGCAAATAAAAGCGCGCGTGGCACAACAAACCCAAGGTACTGAGCTGGCAGGAAAGCCTATGTTTATTACCCCTACGCCCTTTAATACGGTGCTCTGGCGTATTGTGGTAAGAGGGGAGCAGACCTATTGGGAAGGGCTTGCCTCGCGATTGGATAAAACACCAGATATCGATTGGATGGCGTTTGAGCAGCAAGGATGGCCACTGGCGGAGTCAGAATCATTGACCGCCTTGCGCTTTTTTGCACGGGACTTTTTACGCTATGAAAATCGTGGGGGGCAGCAAGTTGTCACAGACTTGCGATTAGGTATGGCGAACTATCGGCCGTTCCAGTTTTTGCTTGCCGAGCAAAGTGACCAAGGAGAATGGCGCCCTGTTCCCCCGCGTCAGCTAGAGCCAGGGCCGGTCTTGCCACGCACTATCCCTGCCCTCTGGCGGCGCTTACTCGGCGACCAGTCGATTGATGCTTTGTTGTGTAATCAAAAAGATTGCTACCCGAATGAGGAACAACAGGCAAAGGTCCGTTCAGCCTCCTGAGGTTGGGCAGCAGCATCACTAAAAATGGGCGTATTCGCCCATTTTTTATGGTTAAAACCAGTACTACCAGTCGATACCTTGGCGCGCTTTGATCCCAGCATCAAACGCATGCTTCACGTTACGGACTTCTGAGACCGTATCGGCCATATCTACCAACTGGCGGTGGGCACCTCGGCCGGTGATAATCACTGATTGGTCGGCGGGCCTTGCCTGTAATGCGGCGACCACGCTGTCTAGTTCAATATAACCGTAGGTGATCATATAGGTGATCTCATCAAGAACGACCAAGTCGTAGTTTGGATCAGCCAGCATGGCTTGGCAGTGTTGCCAGATTTGCTGCGCGGCTTCCGTATCCGCGGTTTTGTCTTGGGTATCCCATGTAAATCCGGTGCCCATCACGTGAAAGTCAACGCCATGCTGCGATAGCAGATCGCGCTCGCCACATGCCCACGTTCCCTTTATAAACTGCGCCACCCCGCATTTGAGCCCGTGGCCCGTTGCTCGTGCTACTGTACCAAAGGCAGAGGTTGATTTGCCTTTTCCATTCCCCGTCATTATCAGCAGTAATCCTTTTTCTTGCTGAGCCGCTTCTACGCGGGCATCAACCATCTCTTTGAGCTTTTGTTGGCGTTTTTTATGACCCTGTTCAGACATTTGATTTCCAATAAACGATGAACCTGTGTCTATAGTAAAGAGACCATGCACTGAACACCACCCATACATAGACCAACCAAGGATGAAATGATGAAACAAACAATGCGACGTCTAGCGGCAGTAACATGTCTTTTCTCACTTCCGGTATTGGCGGGAGAGCAGATCGATTATCAATGGGACAATGAGATGTTTTCCGGATATTTAGCGACTCCTAGCTCGGTTGAAAAGGGCAGTGTGGTGATCATCCATGACTGGGATGGGCTGACTGAGTATGAGCAGCAACGAGCGGACATGTTGGCGGGAATGGGGTATCGTGTTTTTGCGCTTGATATGTTCGGTAAAGGGAACCGGCCTCAAACGCTAGAGGCGAAGCGGGCGGCGACAGGCGCGCTGTATAAAGATAGAGCACGGATGCAAACCTTAATTCAAGCGGGCATGGAAGCGGCAAAGTCGCAAGGGATTGAGGCGCCTGTGGTGGCAGGATATTGCTTTGGTGGGACAGTGACACTCGAACTGGCACGCAATCCGCAGCAGATGCCAGTCAGTGGTTATGCCAGTTTTCACGGTGGCTTGGAAACCCCAAGTGGACAGGCGTATTCACAAGATATTGCACCACTTTTTATTGCTCACGGTGGTGCGGATAAAGCCGTTCCCATGAGTGAATTTGCGCAGTTGATTAATGAACTCGAAGCTGCCAATCTTGATTACTGGTCGCAAGTGTATGCTGGGGCGCCTCATGCCTTTACTGTCTTTGGTTCGGAGCGTTATCGCGAACAAGCCGACAAACAGTCTTGGCAAGCATTCAATCAGTTCCTTTCCGAACAATTGAGCGTCGATTTGGCAAATCAATAAGGAATTTAAAATGATACGTCATGTACTGGTAGTACGGTTTGTGCCCAATGCTCGCGATGCGCAGATTCAGGCTGTCCGTGATGCGTTCGAGGCGATGCCCTCAACCATTGAAGGTGTAGAGTCTGTGGAGTGGGGCGAAAACAATAGCCCAGAGGGGAAAAACCAAGGTTACAGCCATGTGATTTTAATGACCTTTCGTGATGAGACGGCGCGACAAACCTACTTGCCCCATCCTGCACACGAAGCGTTAAAGGAAGTGTTTCGTCCCGTGATTGAGGATTTAATTGTGATTGATTATACGGTGGCACTAAGCTAGTCGCGCAAATAGACGGCCTGATACACTGTGAGCTCGCAGGCAAAAGGAGTAATAGTGAATGAAGGAAGCGGCAACGATACCCAGTGTGTTGGTGGTATGTTTAGGCAATATCTGTCGCTCACCGACAGCTGAAGCCGTGCTAAGAGCACGTGCTGAGGCTAGAGGACTGGCGGTTCGTATCGACTCGGCAGGGACGGCGGGATACCACCAAGGTAATCCGCCCGACCCACGTAGTCAAAAAGCGGGAGAAGCGAGAGGGTATTCCTTCGCAGGTATTCGTGCTCGACAGATCCAGCCCGATGATTTTGCAAAACACGATATGATATTGGCGGCGGATCAGAGCAACTTATCCGACTTACAAATGATGTGTCCGGACGCGCATCAATCCAAGCTCTCTTTGTTTTTAAGTTGGAGTGAGGGAGAAGAACAGGAAATCCCCGATCCCTACTACGGTGGCGCGCAGGGGTTTGAAAAAGTCTTGGATTTGCTGGAAGAAGCGTCGGATGGGGTGCTTGACCATATCAAAATTAGCGCTTAAGCCGGAGATGTCGGCGTTAAGCCAATAAAAAAGGCGCGATAAGCGCCTTTTTTGAGTCTATTATTCGCTTTGAGCCCATCACCATTTTTTCTTTGGTGCGAAGAGTTCGTCGAGTTCGCTTTTCTCTTGCTCTTGATCGGACTTGCTCTTTTCGTGACCAGTGTTGAGTGTTTGTGTCACTTCAGTGTGCATTTGCTGAAGGCGTTCTTTCATTTGCGCCGAGTAATTGTCGTTTTTGGTACTCAATACATCGATCGCTTTCTTCAACAATTGTTGTGCCGTTCCTAACTGGCCTTTGCGCTTCGCTTCGTTAGCGCGTTTCACCACGTTCTCAATATTGATTTTGAGCTGCATCTGCTCAAGGCGCGCATTTTCAGCCACAAAGGCTTGGGTTTGTAAACGGCCTTTTGAGTGCTCTGCCTTAATCACCGAGCGAAGGCGCTTTACCAGTTTCAGCATGGAAATGGCTTGGCGGTCGCTATCTGGGACACGAAAAGATGTCGATTCTTTGTTCGAGAAACTCTGTTTAATTTGGTCAATTTGCGCTTGCGTGGCGCTGATACGCTGCGGAATAGATTTATCTGAGTTATCGATCTCATGCATCGCTTTAAGTGAATCAAGGATCTTCTTGTTCAAGCAAACCAGCAAAGTCCCGCTATAAGGCAGGTTGTGAGCGTTACCAATTAGCTCTTCGGTAGCGTCGATTACCGCAATGTGTTTGGCCATTTCTTGACGCTTATGCGATTCAATCTGTTTGCGCTGTTGAGCCAAAATGTTGTAGCCGACAATCAGGCCGAGCAATATGACACAAAGGCCAGCTATCAAGGCAATATTCATAATTCAGCGTCGATGTTCCTTGTAATAAACTCAACTGATTAAGATACACGATCTCTAAGGTCAGAGATAGCATGAATACAGGTGTTAACACGGTTCAGTGATCCGTCTCTAACCTGAGTTTCAACCTCACTTACGTTCGATCTCGCGTCAGTTTGTTTGAGTGTGGCCCATGTTGGTGGAATTCGCGACTCTAATTGCTTGATTCTGGGTTTTCCTCGCAGGAATATTCCATCCTTCTCACACCATAGGCACAGGATCGATTAGTGAATGTGCAATCACTAACGTTTATATAACCAAAGCCTATTAAATAATCGAATTTGGGTATATAAATGAAGAAGAGAAATCCCAAGGCGGTCACTTTTATTACGAGGCTCATGCGTCTGCACTATGAAACTACAACAGCTTAGATACATCGTTGAAGTCGTCAATCATAACTTGAATGTGTCTGCGACGGCAGAGAGTTTATATACCTCTCAGCCAGGGATCAGTAAACAAGTCAGGTTGTTAGAAGATGAGCTGGGCGTGCAGATTTTTGAGCGGAGCGGTAAGCACTTAACCAAAGTGACACCAGCAGGTGAGGCGATTGTCTCTATTTCGCAAGATATTCTCTCACGGGTTGAAAGCATTAAAGCGGTGGCAAGCGAGCACACCCACCCAGAGATGGGAAACCTGAATATTTCAACCACGCACACCCAAGCGCGCTATGCGCTGCCTGAGGTGATCAAAACCTTCACCGCGCGTTTCCCGAAAGTGTCGTTGCATATGCACCAAGGCACACCCACGCAAATCTCAGACTCGGTCGCTAAAGGGACGTCGGACTTTGCGATTGCAACGGAAGCCTTTCACCTCTATGAAGATCTGGTGATGCTACCTTGTTACCACTGGAATCGCTCAATTATCGTTACCCCAGATCACCCACTGGCGCAGAAAAAGCAGATCACCATCGAAGATTTAGCGGCCTATTCACTGGTGACCTATGTGTTTGGCTTTACTGGTCGCTCAGAGCTAGATGAAGCCTTTCATCGCGCCCATCTCACCCCCAAAATTGTCTTCACCGCGACCGATGCCGATGTGATAAAAACTTACGTGAAATTGGGGCTCGGAGTCGGGGTGATTGCCAGTATGGCGATGGACAGTCATACAGATACCGATTTGGTAGCGATTGATGCGAGCCATATCTTTGGCGCCAGCACCACCAAGATTGGCTTTCGTAAAGGAACCTTCTTACGAAGCTATATGTACGACTTTATCGAACGTTTCGCGCCTCATTTGACGCGCAACGTTGTTGACCAAGCCGTCGCACTGCGCTCTAACGACGAAATTGAGGCAATGTTTAAGGACATTCCACTGCCAATTCGATAAAATAATAGATTGCCATTAGGGCTGCTTCGGCAGCCCTTTTTGATCCCAGTGACGCCGCTATTTGTCGAGCAATCAAGGTGCCAGCCCGATGCCTAACTCGTTATATCTTGTTCAATTTAAGCAACTGACCGAATTGCTGGTGGAGTATCAGTGGTTATGGCGACCTATGCCGATGGCACATGCGCGTCTGCCTTGGTCATCGTGTCCCGAACTGTGTGAATGGCTTTCAACGCTTGACATTTCACAGGCCGCGCAGTGGAAGGCGGCGCCGAACCAAGTGGCAGAGCAACTGGCGAACTGGTGGCCAGCGTTGGCCGCGATTCCACGCTTAACGGATGTCCCAGAGGCTAAGATGGCAGCAGTGGCTATGGATGAGCGGCTTGGCGTGGGCGTCCCTGGGCGGAAGTGGGCGCAAATCCGCGCTTATTTGAGCGCCGTCCCCACACAACCATCAACGCAACGATATCTAGAGTGGTGTGCGGGGAAAGGATATTTAGGCCGGGCTGTAGCGGCAAGTACACCCGCGCGGGTGGACAGTTTAGAGTGGCAGCAGGCGCTTTGTGAACAAGGCCAAGCTTATGCTGAACAGCACCAGTTGCCGATGCAGTTTCATCACCTAGATGCCTTTAGTGATGCTGCATTACCCGTGATTCATCGCTGCGATCATGCCCTGGCGCTGCATGCTTGTGGCGATCTGCATGTGCACCTATTGCGCCAAGCGGTTGCGGCCGATCT
Organism: Salinivibrio sp. SS2; assembly: GCF_001722075.1. Classification (NCBI taxonomy): domain Bacteria; kingdom Pseudomonadati; phylum Pseudomonadota; class Gammaproteobacteria; order Vibrionales; family Vibrionaceae; genus Salinivibrio; species Salinivibrio sp. SS2. Next base: position 59,299 of record NZ_MEBP01000082.1, read on the forward strand.
TAACGCGATCAGTGTATCACCGTGTTGTTATCAATTGATCACGGGTAAGACGTATCAACCTTTGTCAGATGCAGGGCAGCAAGCAGGATTTGTCCTGAGCAAAACCGATCTTAAAATCGCAGTTCAAGAAGCGGCCACCGGTGGTGAGCGTGTCCGTCGTCAGCGCTATCAAGAAGTCACATACCGGTTAGGGTTTGATGAGTGGCAGCGTGACGCTTTTCAGTCTGACCAGTATTTACCGCTGCCGGCGATTCAAAAGTCGCAACTGAATGATGGCTTTGAGGCGTTTTGTCATTGGGGCGCGGCGCAAAAAGGCTTACCCGTATCTAGCGATACCGACTTTTCGCCGTATTTGGCTCGGGGAGAGGCGCGATTTGTGATTTTGGAACAAATCAATGTCGTGAAGTCTGCGTTCCGCCGAGCCTTAGAGCTTTGGCTAGCGCTCGATCGGGTGCTGTATCTTGAGCAACATAACTATCACGTCGATCTCGTCCAGTTTTGTGCGCCGAGCTTAACGCCACGCAACCTGCTTATTCATGCCACGCGTCGCTAAGGGAAGCGCTTCTCCAGCACGTTACTTACGTGTTACGTAGAATTGACACGCCTGAGTAATCAATCTGTTAATGAGTGATAGTATCGCGTGCGCTTAGCCGCTAGAATTTCGCGCAAATAACTTAATATAAAGAAGCTTTACTATGGCAGATTTAAGCGTGTCATTTGCCGTGGCCGTGATCCTAGGCTTGGGCTGTTTTGTGCAAAGTTTAATTGGTTTTGGCATGGCGATTGTCGCTGCGCCGCTGCTGCTTATGATTGATCCGAAATTGGTCCCTACCACGATTTCAATGGTGGGGCTGACCCTCGCCAGTATCAATGCGTGGCAGTATCGCCACCAATTGTCCTTTCGTGATTTAAGCTGGGCGTACTTGGGGCGTGTGCCTGGCACCATGCTAGCAGGCGCCATTATGTTGGTGGTAACGACACAAATGCTAGAAATCATCATTGGCACGGCGGTCTTACTGGCAGTGTTTGCCAGTATGGCACGCCTCAACATTGCACCGAATCGCCTCAACTTCTTTATTGCTGGGTTTACATCGGGGGTCATGGGCACCACAACCAGCATCGGTGGGCCGCCGATGGCACTGGTATTACAGCATGCGGAAGTGAATAAGATGCGTGCCTGCTTGGCCGGCTACTTTGTGATTAGCTGTATCTTGTCTTTGATTGCGCTGGGCGCGACGGACTATCTTAGTTGGTGGCATGTTCAGCAAGCCGCATTCGCGGTGCCCGCGGTTTTACTCGCAACGTGGTTAGCCTACCGTGTCGCGCCGAAGGTGAAGCCTGTACTGGTTCGGCGCGCTATGTTGGTACTGTGTACGTTAGCAGGGGTGAGTACCTTGGTCAGAGGGCTTTTAGGTGGGTAGAGGCACATAGCGATAGGCGTGTCATTGCCCATAAGCAACGCCCAGCCAAAGCTGGGCGTTTTGATAGTGCACGGTGAGCGGGAGGTTTACGCCATAAATTGCGCAACCACCACAGCGATACCGCCGACCATCGCCAAACTCAGGCCTAAATTACCGCCAATGACCTGATAATGGTTGTCGGTAGAGACGGTCTGGCGAGCCTTACGTACCATTAGCACCGGCAACACGACCGCAAGAATAACCAGTGCGATGGCAGCATAGCCAAGGGCAGTGATAAAGCCTTGTGGATAGAAAAGCGCAAAAACAAGCGGCGGTAAGTAAGTGATTGCCGCTGTTTGCAGTCGACCGCCGACTGTGTCCTGACGCTTAAAGCTGTCTGAAATAAAGTCAAACAACCCTAAACTCACGCCTAAGAATGACGTGGCGAGTGCCAAGTCTGCGAACAGCGAAATGCTCGAGGCAATATAGTCTTGTTGCACCACTGCCTGAATGACTTTCACAAATTGTGACAACTCACCGTTTTGTAGCAAGATTGACTGTGCCACGCTCCCCAAGCTCGCGACCTGCCAAAAAATGTACAAGGCGAGGGGTAAGGTTGAACCAATAATCATCACCTTGCGCAAAGAGGGCAAATCAATCCCTACATAACGTACAATCGAAGGGATGCTGCCATGAAAGCCAAACGAGGTGAAGATGACCGGGAGTGCGGCAACCATCAAGCCTTTCTCCACCGGCATTTCGACCAAATTAATGCTCGATACATGGGGAGTGAGTAGTGTTAGAGCCAAGATCAAGAACACCACTTTTAGCGTGAATAGCCCACGATTGATTAAATCTACCTTGCTGGTTCCTAATGTCACCACCAATCCAAACACCAAGGTAAACAGCACCGCGCCCGCTGCGGGTGGGAGTTGAATCGAGGACCACTGTGCAAGTTTCTCATTCAACTGGCTACCACCGCCCGCAATGTAAGCAGCGCAAAGCGAGTAGAAAAGAAACAGCATCGCGAACGATGCCAGCCATTTGCCTTTATCCCCTAAAAATTGTTTTGCGAGACTGTGTAGGGTGGCGTCAGCGTCGGCGTATTGGTGCACTTCTAGCATCAACAATGCGGTGTAGGTCATCAAGGCCCACATCACACCCATCAGCGCCATCGATGCGCCAAACCCGATTCCTGCAGAGGCAAGCGGCAACGCGAGCATGCCTGCGCCAATGGTCGTACCTGCAATGATTAGCGAACTTCCTAGTACCTTGTTCATATAATGTTTAACCAGTGTAAATAAAAAGTTAATTGTTGTGTTCGCACAAAAGATAACGTGAATTTATGCGTATTGTGCACTGCTTATGCAGATTAAAAAACTGATGAGTGTAATGATACAGATACGACGCCGTAAAATAAAGTGTACGATTGGCTTGGGCTAGTGCGTAATGGCGTGTGATGTCATAATCAATGCTCTAGGATACTAATCAAAAGGAGCGGCTAGGTGGACAATCAACAACATAAAACACCCATGCCACGTATCGCGATGCTGTCGACCGGTGAAGAAGTTTTGCTTGGCGATATCACAGATACCAATGCGGCTTGGCTGTCCCGCATGCTGTACGAAAATGGATTTGCGATGTCTCGGCGGGTCACCGTCGGGGATGAGCTCGATGAGATGGCGGTTGAGCTTGTTCGGCTATCTCAAACCGAGGATGTGGTGATTGTGAATGGTGGGTTAGGGCCAACCACCGATGATTTAACCACGGCAGCGATGGCGTCGGCGATGGGCGTAGAGCTGACACTCAATGAAACCTGGCTGGATGAATTAAAGCAGCGCTACGAGCGTCATGGCCGTCCTATGGCGCAAAGCAACCTAAAACAAGCCATGCTCCCTGAGGGCGCTCGCCTCATCGATAATCCCAATGGCACTGCCTGTGGCTTTTATTGCCACTTAAATGGCTGTCACTTCTATTTTACACCTGGGGTGCCTTCAGAATTTTTCTGCATGGTAGAGCAGCAGATTCTGCCTGAATTAAGCCATAACTATGCACCCAGTGCGCGTTCTTGTTACCGTTTGTTCACATTTGGCTTATCCGAATCGGGGATCAGCGATGCCATGGCATCTGTTTCGTTGCCTGACGATGTGACGCTGGGTTATCGCTCGAGTCTGCCGTTTATTGAAGTGAAACTCTTCATGGCTGACGATCATCCCGATAAAGTGCGGCTCATTGATGCGGTGCAATCATGCCTTGGCGATCATGTTGTCAGTTGCAACCAAGCGATGGTGCAAGCGCTGGCCGCCGATCTCAATCGTCAAGGTGCGGTATTAAAGGTGGTGGAGCAATTTACGGGCGGATGGTTAGCTAGCACGTTAAACGGTCAAGCTGCACACTTGGTCGAGCAAGGCTGGGTCATGTCAAATGCGCATGTGCCCGAACAAGCCGTTGCCAACCCGCTTGCTGCCTCATTAGCCATGGCCAGCGCGGCCATTGCACAAGGCCAGCATCAAGTTGGTTTAGCATGTGGCCCTGAGCTTCATGGACAAATTTGCGTGGCGATTTCCACCCCCGAGGGAGAGTGGGGACAGCGACTAAGCTTTAAACGCCATTTCTCCCATGACAACGCGCGCTGTTATATGGCGACGGTATTGCTGGACATGTTAAGGCGTTATCTTCATGGGCAGCCGGTGATTGCCGATTACGCATCATTAGCGCGCCATGATGACATTTTTATTGATGCTGAGACGATTGCTTAAATCGGTGCCTGTTGGGCGCTAAGGTGAGAGGAGTAGTGGGCGTAGGCTCACTACTCATTAACGACTTTTGCTTTCGCTGCTGGCTGGTATTCAAATTCAATTGACACATCGGTCTGTGGCGTACTTTGGCAAGTAAGAATTTCGCCGGGACGAACAAATGCCATCGCGTCTTCTTGTTTGACCGATCCTTGTTGCAATTGACAACGGCACGCGCCGCACATGCCATTGCGGCATTGATATTCGGGTTGAATACCGGCTTGCTCAAGTTGTTCAAGCAAACTTTGGTGGGTGTTGCCACCCACCTTGATACCGTTCACTTCAATCGTGATTCGGGTCATAGCTCGAAGTCACCAAAGTCTTCAACGCTCACTTCGTTATCGATTTGACCCACGAGGTATGAGCTAATTTCGGCTTCTTGCGGTGCAACCTGCACATTGTCGGAAGATAACCACGCATTGATCCACGGAATCGGGTTTTGGGTGGCGTTATCGTATGCAGGGGCAAGGCCGACTGCCGACATACGTAAGTTGGTGATGTATTCGACGTACTGGCAAAGAATGTCTTTGTTCAAGCCAATCATAGAGCCATCACGGAACAGGTATTCTGCCCAGTCTTTCTCTTGCTCAGCGGCGTCTTTGAAGAGATCAAAACACTCTTGCTCGCACTCTTTGGCAATCTCAGCCATTTCTGGATCGTCCTGCCCGCTACGCAGAATATTCAGCATGTGCTGGGTGCCTGTAAGGTGAAGCGCCTCATCACGGGCAATAAACTTGATGATTTTGGCGTTGCCTTCCATCAGTTCACGCTCCGCAAAGGCGAATGAACAAGCAAAGCTGACGTAGAAACGAATCGCTTCGAGTGCATTCACTGACATCAGGCACAGGTACAGCTTACGTTTTAACGCACGTAGGCTTAAGCTGATGGTTTTGCCATTAATAGTATGGGTGCCTTCCCCTAACTGGTGATAGTAGTTAGTGGTTTGAATGAGGTCGTCATAGTACTGCGCAATGTCGTTGGCGCGCTTCTGGATGTGCTCATTCATCACAATATCATCGAATACAATCGCCGGATCAGCAACGATATTACGGATAATGTGGGTGTATGAGCGTGAGTGGATGGTTTCTGAGAAACTCCACGTCTCAATCCAAGTTTCTAGCTCAGGAATTGACACCAGAGGAAGCAAGGCGACATTCGGGCTACGGCCTTGGATAGAATCGAGCAGCGTTTGATACTTCAAATTACTGATGAAAATATGCTTCTCATGCTCGGGTAACTTGTTGTAATCAATGCGGTCACTTGACACGTCAACTTCTTCTGGGCGCCAAAAGAAAGAAAGCTGTTTTTCGATCAGCTTTTCAAAAATTTCATATTTTTGTTGGTCGTAACGCGCCACGTTGACCGATTGGCCAAAGAACATTGGCTCTTTCAATGGGTCGTTGTTGACTTTAGAAAACGTACTGTAAGTCATGAATCCTATTAACCTCTAGAAAAGGGCCCGCAGGGCAGGCCCTTACCCCAATTTGTTAGATCTTACATGCACCGCCGGCACAATCATCTTCTGCTTGCGCAGCACTCAGATCCGATTGACCATCGCTCGCACCATCACGGGTGTTGTGATAGTACAGGGTTTTAACCCCGAGTTTATAAGCGGTGAGCAGGTCTTTGAGTAGTTGGTTCATTGGAACTTTACCACTTTGATGACGGCTCGGATCATAATTGGTGTTGGCGGAAATCGCCTGATCGACGAATTTTTGCATGATACCGACTAACTGTAAGTAGCCATCATTACTACCAATGTTCCAGAGCAGCTCGTAGTTATTCTTGTATTTATGGAATTCCGGCACGACCTGCTTGAGGATACCGTCCTTCGATGCTTTTACCGATACGTAACCACGAGGTGGCTCAATGCCATTGGTGGCATTTGAGATTTGTGATGACGTCTCTGATGGCATCAAGGCGGTCAATGTTGAGTTACGTAAGCCATGCGTTTGAATGTCTTTACGCAGCGTCTCCCAATCTAAGTGCAGAGGCTCGTCACAGATACCATCCAGATCTTTCTTGTAGGTATCAATTGGCAGAATACCTTGCGAATAGGTAGTCTCGTTAAACGCTGGGCATGCGCCTTTTTCTTTTGCAAGTTCAACAGAGGCGCGAAGCAAGTGATACTGAATAGCTTCAAAGGTACGGTGAGTCAGACCGTTTGCGCTGCCATCGGAATAACGTACACCATGTTTCGCTAGGTAGTAAGCAAAGTTGATCACACCAACACCCAAGGTACGGCGGTTCATGGTCGCTTTACGTGCTGCCGGTAGCGGGTAGTCTTGGTAATCAAGCAGGGCATCCAGCGCACGGATGGTCAGATCGGCCAACTCGCTAAGCTCGTCCAGTGACTCCAGCGCACCCAAGTTAAATGCAGAGAGGGTACACAGCGCAATTTCACCGTTTTCGTCTTCAACATTGTTGAGTGGCTTGGTCGGCAGCGCAATTTCCAAACACAGGTTAGACTGGCGAATTGGTGCCACAGACGCATCGAATGGGCTGTGCGTATTACAGTGATCCACGTTTTGGATATAGATACGACCGGTTGACGCGCGCTCTTGCATCATCAAAGAGAAAAGATCGACAGCTTTGACCGTTTCACGCTGAATAGAGGCATCCGCTTCATATTGGGTGTAAAGACGCTCAAACTTCTCTTGGTCTTCGAAGAAAGCATCATACAGTCCCGGTACATCAGACGGCGAGAACAAGGAGATGTTGCCACCTTTTAGTAGGCGGGTGTACATCAGTTTGTTGATTTGCACGCCGTAATCCATGTGACGAACACGGTTTTCTTCCACACCACGGTTATTTTTCAATACCAGCAGGGATTCAACTTCACGGTGCCAAATAGGGTAGAACAAGGTGGCTGCACCACCGCGCACACCGCCTTGCGAACAGCATTTAACAGCAGTTTGGAAATATTTATAAAATGGAATACAACCCGTATGGAAAGCTTCACCTCCACGAATTGGGCTACCCAACGCGCGGATACGGCCGGCATTGATACCAATCCCCGCGCGCTGAGATACGTAGCGAACAATGGCGCTAGAGGTCGCGTTGATCGAGTCTAGGCTATCGTCGCACTCTATCAGTACACACGAGCTAAACTGGCGCGTTGGTGTGCGTACCCCAGACATAATTGGCGTAGGCAATGAGATCTTGAACTGAGAAACCGCATCATAGAAACGACGGATATAATCAAGGCGCGTTTCTTTTGGATAGGCAGCGAACAAGCACGCAGCAACCATCATATACAGGAACTGGGCGCTCTCGTAGATTTCACCGGTAACACGGTTTTGAACCAAGTACTTGCCTTCCAGCTGTTTAACGGCTGCGTATGAGAAGTTCATGTCGCGCCAGTGGTCGATATAGCTGTCTAGGGTGTCGAGCTCGTCTTCGCTGTAGTCTTCGAGAATGTGGGCATCATATTTACCCTTCTCAACCATGTTTTTCACATGCTTCACGAGCGTGGGCGGCTCGAATTGTCCGTACGCTTTTTTGCGCAGGTGGAACACCGCGAGGCGAGCAGCAAGGTATTGATAGTCTGGGCTTTCTTCCGAAATCAGGTCCGCTGCAGCTTTGATGATCGTCTCATGAATGTCTTCAGTACGCATGCCATCGTAAAACTGGATGTGAGAGCGCATCTCGACGAGAGAAACGGAGACGTTGGTGAGGCCTTCTGCAGCCCAAGTAACAACGCGATGGATTTTATCGAGGTTTAAATTTTCTTTGCGTCCATCACGCTTAAGTACGGTTATTTCTTGGTTCATTTTGTGTGCTTTCCCAATATTTCCTTGCCAAACTGCTATTTTCGCAAGATTTTATAAAATGCCTGATGATTTTTTGGTCGGCCTCTATGCGGACGTTGCGTCGCTCATACACTATATATAGGGGTCGGCTTGTCGATGCGTTACAAGATAGTGATATAACCGCGATATTGCAAGAGAGCGACACGCTGATGAGGTGTGGATATCTTGGGGATGTTATAACGCAAGTTAGTAATCACCAACCTAGCGTTCCAAGTGCGCCAAGATTAGCGAGAATTTCAATCATTGAAACAGTAAAAAGGCCAAGAAAAAAAATTTATTTTGATTGATCTTGGGCTCGAACAGTGATCCGATTTAACTGATTGAAAAGGCAACAAACCCCACGGTTTGTGGGGTGTGATTAGGATCCAATAAAGGCACTGAGATGGTGTGGGGTGGCGAAAATATGATCTGCTTCCCATTTACTGATTACATCATCACCACCTGTGTATCCCCACGCGGCGACCGCGGCACCCATATTGGCCGCACGCGCGGCTAACATGTCATTTTCAATATCTCCGACATAGAAGCAGTGCTCTGGTGCACAATTAAGCGTTTTCGCTGCCTCGAGAAGCGGCAATGGGTGAGGCTTGGCGTGCGCGTAAGTGTCAGCCCCGACAATAACCTGTGCCTGCTGCAGGCGTGGAAAAAAGGTTAACAGCTGATGGGTGAGCCCTTCAGGTTTATTGGTGACAATGCCCCACGGGATGGCCTGATGCTCTAACAGATCGAGGAGCGTTTCGATACCTTCGTACAAAGTCGTCCCCGAACAAATCGCTTGGCCGTAATGATGCAGAAAACGGGCCCGCAAGGCGATGGGATCTTGCTCTTTGGCCTTTTCACCAAATCCTGCGGTCAGTAGGCCGCGCGCACCATAACTGGTATGACGATAGATTTGCTCTTGGCTAAGAGGTGGTAAATTGTACTCTGCGAGCACGCGGTTCGCCGCCATGCCCATATCCGGTGCGGTATCTAGTAGCGTGCCATCGAGATCAAACAAAACCGTTGCGGGGGTGGTCATACAATGCCTCAACTCTTTACGCGGGGTTGACGGTGTGGAGCAAATAATTCACGTCGACATTGGCGTTGGATAACTTATAGATGCCGGTTAATGGGTTGTAGTGTAAGCCGGTCATACCACGCGCTTGGAGGGCTGTGGTATCGACCATCGCCATCAGTTCAGAGGGACGAATAAACTTATGATGGTCGTGAGTGCCTTTCGGTACCAGTTTGAGCAGGTGCTCGGCGCCCACGATGGCAAATAGCCACGACTTGGTATTGCGGTTGAGCGTCGAAAAGAAAACATGACCGCCAGGTTTGACCATGTTCGCACACGCCTGGATCACTGAGGCAGGTTCTGGCACGTGTTCTAGCATCTCCATGCAGGTCACCACATCGTACTGGCCGGCATAGCTGTCAGCGTGTTCTTCAGCGGTCGACTGAATGTATTGTACGTCAATACCGGATTCGAGCGCATGCAAGCGCGCAACGGTCAGTGGCTCTTTGCCCATATCTAGTCCCGTGACCTCGGCGCCTTCGCGAGCCATACTTTCGGCAAGAATGCCTCCGCCGCAGCCAACGTCTAACACCTTTTTACCAAATAGGCCGCCGGCTTTTTCTATCACGTACTGCAAGCGTAGCGGGTTGATTTGGTGGAGGGGTTTAAACTCACCTTCCAAATCCCACCAGCGTGATGCCATGTCTTCAAACTTTTGAATTTCTGCCGGGTCAACGTTAGCTACGTGGCTCATAAATACAGCTTCCTTATTGGTTTTGCTGCATTATATACCCAAATGCTGTGTCGTTGCAGCTCGGGAACGCGTGGAACAAAGGAAGTGTAATTGGTGGTATTGGGCACGCAAAAGGGCGCTGCAGGATAAGCGAGTTTAGTGGTCCCGCCAAGTGTCGGTGAGCGATAAACGCGGCTCGCCAGCCCGGCCGCGTGATAGTGGTTACAAGGTTGCAGTCATCATTGCACTGACAGCAATGATGCACGCTAACATGTATTTACCGGCAATCAAGCACATTCCGATAGCATTCACGATACGAGTCAGCATGCTGCTTACTCCTTAGTCGAACGTGTCGACAACAATCCTTTCTACGCGTCGTATGTCACGCGTTCTCACGATTTAAGTATGGGCCAAGATGGCTGAAATGACAGCAAACAGGAAGCGATAAAGGGTGAAGATGACGCTGCTATACGGTAAATAGAAAAAGTAAATAAGCGCTGAGGACGTTTCTGGGCTTTTATTTTTAATTCTTGATAGCCAGACACGGAAGTGATGGGTTTTTACCCGCATAGACGCGTTGAGAGGCTTTTCTAACGAGATCTATGATACATCTTAGCCATATTCACGTGTCTAGCGAGTGGCTTTGTGTTATCCTCCGTGGTCACGTATTTGAATACGCAAACATTATTTGAGGGATGTTGGCTCCATGAGCGATCTTGCTAAAGAGATCACGCCAGTCAATATCGAAGAGGAGCTGAAAAGCTCGTATCTCGACTATGCAATGTCTGTCATTGTTGGCCGAGCTCTTCCTGACGTGCGTGATGGCCTAAAGCCAGTACACCGCCGCGTTTTATTCGCGATGAATGTACTTGGCAACGACTGGAACAAGCCATATAAAAAATCGGCCCGTGTGGTCGGTGACGTAATCGGTAAATACCACCCACACGGTGATAGCGCGGTTTACGACACTATTGTTCGTATGGCGCAGCCTTTCTCACTGCGTTATATGTTGGTGGATGGCCAAGGTAACTTTGGCTCCATTGATGGTGACTCGGCCGCGGCGATGCGTTACACCGAAGTGCGCATGGCAAAAATTGCCCATGAGCTCCTCGCGGATCTAGATAAAGAAACAGTGGACTACGTACCTAACTATGACGGTACGGAGCAAATCCCTGATGTTTTACCGACGCGCGTGCCTAACTTGTTAGTGAATGGCGCTTCTGGTATCGCGGTGGGGATGGCAACCAACATCCCACCTCATAACATCACCGAAGTGATCAACGGCTGTCTGGCGTATATCGATAACGAAGATATCACCATCGATGAGCTGATGGAGCACATTCCGGGTCCTGATTTCCCGACCGCGGCGATGATCAACGGCCGTAAAGGCATCGAAGATGCTTATAAGACCGGTCGAGGCAAAATCTATCTACGTGCGAAGGCGGAGATCGAAGCGGATAAACATGGTAAAGAAACCATTGTTGTCAATGAGATCCCGTATCAAGTTAACAAAGCGCGCCTGATTGAAAAGATTGCTGAGCTTGTCAAAGATAAGAAAATTGAAGGCATTTCAGCGCTGCGTGACGAGTCAGATAAAGACGGGATGCGGATTGTGATCGAATGTCGCCGCGACGCGGTGGCAGAAGTCGTTCTCAACAACCTGTATGCCCAGACTCAGTTGCAAACGTCGTTTGGTATCAACATGGTGGCGCTGGATAACAACCAGCCAAAACTCTTCAACCTCAAAGGGATGTTGGAGTGTTTTGTCAATCACCGCCGTGAAGTGGTCACTCGTCGTACTGTGTATGAATTACGCAAAGCGCGTGAGCGTGCACACATCCTTGAAGGTCTAGCGGTTGCACTGGCTAACATCGATGAAGTGATCGAGCTTATTCGCCGAGCGCCGACCCCAGCAGTTGCCAAACAAGAGCTACAAGCACAAGGCTGGAGCTTAGGTGGCGTGTCTGCCATGTTGGAAGCGGCGGGTGTTGATTCTGCTCGCCCTGAGTGGTTAGCGCCTGAGTTTGGTGCACGTGATGACGGTTCCTACTATCTGACTGAGCAACAAGCGCAAGCGATTCTGGATTTGCGTTTGCATAAGCTGACTGGGCTCGAGCACGACAAGATCCTTGATGAATACAAATCGCTGCTGGAACAAATTGCTGAATTAATGCATATCTTGGCCAGCACCGAGCGTTTGATGGAAGTGATCCGCGAAGAGCTTGAGGCGATTCGTGATAGTTATGGCGATAAGCGCTTGACCGAGATCACGGCGGCAAGCGCTGACATTGATATCGAAGATCTGATCAACGAAGAAGATGTCATCGTGACATGGTCACACGAGGGATATGTGAAATATCAAGCCTTGAGTGACTATGAAGCGCAGCGTCGCGGTGGTAAAGGTAAATCAGCCACGCGCATGAAAGATGAAGATTTCATTGAGCGTCTGTTGGTAGCAAATACGCACGACACTATCTTGTGCTTCTCAACACGTGGCCGCATGTACTGGTTGAAAGTGTATCAACTGCCACATGCGTCGCGTAACGCACGCGGTAAACCGATCGTCAACTTGCTGCCATTGGAAGACGACGAGCGGATCACCACTATTCTGCCGGTTCGTGAATATGCAGAAGACAAATACGTCTTCATGGCCACTGCGCACGGCACAGTGAAGAAAACCCCGCTGACTGACTTTAGCCGTCCACGCAGCGCGGGCATTATTGCCGTGAACCTACGTGAAGGTGATAGTCTTATTGGCGCGCAGCTGACTGATGATAACAGCGAAGTCATGCTGTTCTCACAATTCGGTAAAGTGGTGCGCTTTGTAGCGTCTAACGAGACAGTACGAGCAATGGGCCGTACCGCGGCAGGTGTCCGCGGGATTCAGCTCGCAGAGAAAGACCAAGTCGTTTCCCTGATTGTGCCGCAGTCGGATGGTGACATCTTGACGGTGACGGAGAACGGCTTTGGTAAACGCACGGCGCTGGAAGAGTATCCAACGAAGAGCCGTGCGACCAAGGGTGTGGTCTCGATTAAAGTCTCTGAGCGTAATGGTGACGTTGTCGGTGCCATCCAGGTATGCACCGGTGATGAACTGATGTTAATCACCAATGCCGGTACCCTGGTACGTACCCGCGCGGAAGAAGTCAGCCAAGTGGGCCGTAATACCCAAGGCGTACGACTGATCCGCGTCAGTGATGATGAAAAAGTGGTTGGTCTTCAGCGTATCGAAGAGCCGGATGAAGAGGAAATGGAAGCACTGGCTAACGAAGCGGCGGCAAATGCCAATGCAACCAGTGACGCACCAGCCTCTGAGAGCAGCTCTGAGGACAATGATGACACACCGAGTGAGACGGATAGCGATCAAGACGCTTAAGTCCTCGTGTTGCAATCATAAAACAATAAAAGGGTGCAGTGATCTGCGCCCTTTTTTACGCGCTATATTTCCAAAGACTATGCAAACGTGTTAAATCAATAGCTACGCCTTTCAACGATGTATCTTCGTCATAACGCGAGATACGTCTTGCAGATAAAAAACAGCAGGAGCCCCTCCACAACATGGACAAGGTATACAATTTTTCTGCCGGACCCGCGATGCTTCCCCGCGAGGTAATGCTAAAAGCACAAAAAGAATTCACCAATTGGAACGGTCTTGGCACCTCGGTGATGGAAATTTCTCATCGCAGCAAAGAGTTTTTAGCCATTGCTCGTCAATCAGAGCAAGATTTACGTGAACTACTGGTGATCCCAGACAATTATCACATTCTCTTTTGCCAAGGTGGCGCACGCGCTCAGTTTGCGGCGGTACCCATGAACTTACTGGGTAACAACACCATTGCTGACTATGTCGATGGCGGTTACTGGGCGACGAGTGCCGTCAAAGAGGCCAAGCGCTACTGCACTCCCAATGTGATCAATGTGACTCGCGAGCGTGATGGTAAACGCGCTATCCTGCCGGCAAACGAGTGGTTGCTAAGTGATGATGCCGCATATGTGCATTTTTGCCCCAATGAAACCATTGATGGGATTGAAATCACGGATCTGCCGGAAACCAACAAACCCATCGTGGCAGATATGTCATCGAACATTCTCTCTCGCCCGATAGATGTGTCCAAGTACGGCGTGATCTATGCGGGGGCGCAGAAGAATATCGGTCCGGCGGGGCTGACCTTGGTGATTGTGCGTGATGATTTATTACACCTTGCTAAAGATGTGTTGCCGAGTATACTGAACTACAAAGTCTTGGCCGATAAAGAATCCATGTTCAATACACCACCCACCTTTGCTTGGTACCTGGCAGCAGAAGTCTTTAAATGGCTGAAAAAGAGAGGGGGCGTTGAGGCTATTTATGCGCACAATCAGCAAAAAGCGGCGCTGTTGTACGATTGCATCGATAAATCTTCTTTCTATCGCAACGATGTTCACCCAGATAATCGCTCACTGATGAATGTGCCTTTCCAACTCGCTAACAGTGAGCTGGACGACACCTTCCTCGCCGAAGCGATGGAGCATGGATTGCATGCGCTGAAAGGGCATCGAGATGTCGGAGGAATGCGCGCGTCAATCTATAATGCAATGTCCCTTGAAGGGGTTCAGGCATTAGTCGACTTCATGGTGAAGTTTGAGAAAAAATACGCCTAACGCGGTGTAAAACGGTTTGCGTCCCAGCCGCTTTTTGCGTTTGGGACGTTTTTGTTTCTACTTTGATAAAAATAATAATTGTGAGATGGCTTGTATTTTGGTTACTCTGGTTGCACAAAGCATCACGGAAATTAAACCAGAATGGAGCAACTGACACTTTCCCCGATCTCTCATATCGATGGTCACATTAACCTTCCCGGCTCAAAGAGTGTATCTAATCGCGCTTTACTGCTGGCCGCGCTAGCATCCGGCACGACGCGCTTAACCAACCTGCTCAACAGTGACGATGTGCGTCATATGCTCAATGCATTTACTGACTTAGGCGTGTCTTATCAGCTGTCTGACGATCGCACTGAGTGTGTTGTGGAAGGGTTGGGACAAGCCTTTCATACCCAAGCGCCACTGGAGCTGTTTTTAGGCAATGCGGGTACGGCCATGCGCCCATTAACGGCCGCGCTGTGTTTGGGTGAAGGCGAGATCACTCTAACCGGTGAGCCGCGTATGAAAGAGCGTCCCATTGGCCACCTTGTTGAGGCACTCAATGCCATAGGGGCAGAGGTTCGCTACCTAGAGAGCGAAGGCTACCCACCATTACATATTAAAGGCACGGGTCTCGCTGGCGGCGATGTCAGTATCGATGGCAGTATTTCTAGCCAATTCTTAACCGCCCTGTTGATGGCCGCGCCGTTAGCTCGTGAAGAAACGCGGATCACCATTAAAGGCGACTTGGTATCGAAACCCTACATTGATATTACCTTGGCGATCATGGCCCAGTTTGGCGTCGAGGTACATAACGATAACTATCAGCGGTTTGTGGTTCCGGCGGGGCAACGCTATCAATCGCCAGGCCATCTGATGGTAGAAGGCGATGCGTCATCAGCTTCTTACTTCCTCGCGGCCGCGGCCATTAAAGGCGGTGCCGTGAAGGTCACCGGTATTGGTCGTCATAGTGTGCAAGGTGACATCCAATTTGCCGATGCGTTAGCGGCAATGGGCGCTGACATCGAGTGGGGTGATGATTACGTCATTGCACGCAAAGGAAAGCTTCATGGTGTGGACATGGACTTCAACCACATCCCTGACGCGGCCATGACTATTGGGGTAGCGGCGCTGTTTGCCAAAGGTCCCACGCGTATTCGTAACGTTTACAATTGGCGAGTAAAAGAAACCGACCGCTTGCATGCGATGGCAACCGAGTTGAAAAAAGTGGGGGCGGTGGTCGAAGAGGGAGATGACTACCTGTACATTGAACCGCCTCAGCAGCTCACTCATGCGGCGATCGATACCTATGACGATCATCGGATGGCGATGTGCTTCTCGCTGGTGGCGTTGAGCGACACGCCAGTTACCATTAATGACCCGGGTTGTACGTCAAAAACGTTCCCAGACTACTTTGAAAAACTCGCGGCCATTAGTCAGTCTTGAATATCCCACCGCCATACGTACGGATAAACTGACGGTGGCGGTGATTTCCTCCTCGCTTTCTTCTATAATAAGCGCCGATTTATCGGCGTTGCTTCCCTTTGTATGAGGGCGCTTGGATAGCGCAACGTCGACGCACTCAACCAAATGTGGAGAGATTTATGCCGACACAGGCGCCTGTTATTACAGTAGATGGCCCAAGTGGTGCTGGAAAAGGAACCTTATGTATGCGACTGGCAGAAAAACTGCAGTGGCATTTGTTGGATTCTGGCGCGATATACCGTGTATTGGCATTGGCTGCGATTCACCATGATGTGGACACCACCTCAGAAGATGCATTAGTGCCATTGGCTGCTAACCTAGATGTACAGTTCATCGCCGAAGGTGAGCTGGTAAAAGTGATTCTGGAAGGCGAAGACGTTTCCGCGACGCTACGTACCGAACAAGTCGGGAATCAGGCGTCAAAAGTTGCCGCGTTACCACGTGTGCGTGAAGCACTGTTGCGTCGTCAACGCGCGTTTGCCGGCGAGCCGGGATTGATTGCCGATGGCCGTGATATGGGCACCGTGGTCTTTCCGCAGGCCGAAGTGAAAATATTCTTAGATGCCAGTGCACAAGAGCGTGCCCGCCGCCGTCAGCAGCAGTTGCAAGAAAAGGGGGTTAATGTTACCTTTGACCGCCTTTTAAGTGAAATTCAAGAGCGTGATGACCGTGACCGCAACCGAGCGGTGGCACCATTACGCCCCGCGCCAGATGCATTGGTGCTAGATTCAACCTCACTGTCAATTGACGAGGTGATCGAGCAAGCGCTGGCGTTTATTGAAAGCAAATTATCGGCTGCATAAGCAGTCTATAACCGTTAGCTGCAAGGATGATGGCTAACATATTTAACAACCCCATGCGGTAGGATACCCGTGGACGTTTATCAAATTGAAGATTTAAATATAATGACTGAATCTTTTGCTCAACTCTTTGAAGAGTCTCTAAAAGAAATCGAAACTCGCCCAGGTTCTATTGTTAAGGGTACTGTTGTTGCTATCGAGAACGGTTTCGTTCTGGTTGACGCAGGCCTGAAATCTGAATCTGCTATCCCAGCTGACCAATTCAAGAACGCTGCTGGCGAACTTGAAATTGAAGTTGGCGGTCAAGTAGACGTAGCCCTGGACGCAGTGGAAGACGGTTTCGGTGAAACTCAGCTTTCTCGTGAGAAAGCTAAGCGTCACGAAGCTTGGATCCAGCTAGAGAAAGCGTACGAAGAAGCTGAAACCGTGATGGGTATCATCAACGGTAAAGTGAAAGGTGGTTTCACCGTAGAACTGAACGGCATCCGTGCGTTCCTACCGGGTTCACTGGTTGACGTTCGTCCAGTACGTGACACTTCTCACCTGGAAGGCAAAGAGCTCGAGTTCAAAGTAATCAAGCTTGACCAGAAGCGCAACAACGTTGTTGTTTCTCGTCGTGCGGTTATCGAGTCAGAAAACAGCGTTGAGCGTGACGAGCTGCTAGCTTCTCTGCAAGAAGGCATGGAAGTTAAAGGTATCGTTAAGAACCTGACTGACTACGGTGCGTTCGTTGATCTGGGCGGCGTTGACGGCCTGCTTCACATCACTGACATGGCGTGGAAGCGCGTTAAGCACCCATCAGAAATCGTTAATGTTGGTGACGAAATCAACGTTAAAGTTCTGAAGTTTGACCGTGAGCGCACTCGCGTATCACTAGGCCTGAAGCAACTGGGTGAAGATCCATGGGTAGCAATTGCTAACCGTTACCCAGAAGGTCACAAGTTGACTGGTCGCGTAACCAACCTAACTGACTACGGCTGCTTCGTTGAAATCGAAGAAGGCGTTGAAGGTCTGGTACACGTGTCTGAAATGGACTGGACCAACAAAAACATCCACCCATCTAAAGTGGTTAACGTGGGTGACGAAGTTGAAGTTATGGTTCTGGACATCGACGAAGAGCGTCGTCGCATCAGCCTAGGTCTGAAACAGTGTAAAGCCAACCCATGGCAGCAATTCGCTGAAACTCAGAACAAAGGCGATCGTGTAACTGGTAAGATCAAGTCAATCACTGACTTCGGTATCTTCATCGGTCTAGACGGCGGCATCGACGGTCTGGTTCACCTGTCTGACATCTCTTGGAACGTGGCTGGCGAAGAAGCCGTTCGCGAATACAAGAAAGGTGACGAGATCTCTGCAGTGGTTCTTCAGGTTGATGCTGAGCGTGAGCGTATCTCACTGGGCATCAAGCAAATGGAAGAAGACCCATTCAACAACTATCTGGCAGCCAACAAAAAAGGTGCTATCGTTAACGGTACAGTGACTGCTGTTGACGCGAAAGGCGCAACTGTTGAGCTAGCAGAAGGTGTTGAAGGTTACCTGCGCGCTTCTGAAGCGGCTCGTGATCGTGTTGAAGACGCGACTCAAGTACTTGCTGTTGGTGACAGTGTTGAAGCGAAGTTCACCGGTGTTGACCGTAAGAACCGCGTTCTGAACCTGTCTGTACGTCTGAAAGACGAAGCTGACGAGCAAGAAGCAATGGCTAGCCTGAACAAAGCCGAAGAAGGCGCGTTCGGTAACGCTATGGCTGACGCGTTCAAAGCAGCGAAGAGCGAATAATGCACAATAAGAGGGGGAAATTTTCCCTCTCTGCATTTATACTGTTGAGAAACATACTAAAGCGGGGTGTTTATGACCAAATCTGAGTTGATTGAAAGGCTCTGTAGTCAGCAAACCCATCTATCTGCAAAGCAGGTAGAGGATGCCATCAAGGAAATCCTTGAGCACATGGCGACCACACTCGAGAGCGGTGACCGCATCGAGATCCGTGGTTTTGGTAGTTTCTCACTGCATTATCGTGCGCCTCGTGTGGGGCGTAATCCTAAAACGGGCGAAAAAGTGGAATTGGACGGTAAGTACGTTCCGCATTTTAAACCGGGTAAGGAACTTCGCGATCGCGTTAACATTTACAGTTAAGCGATGTGCGCTGAAAAAAACGGCATGCTGTAGGTGTGCCGTTTTTTTATGTCTATCGATCATAGCTTGCGTGATGAATTTCCTGCATAATCATACCTCCTGTGTAAGATCTCGTACCAGTCATCACAAGGTCAGGCGCCGGATGTTACGCCTTGATACACGCACACCTTTAATACGGTGCGCAGCTTGGCTTAACTCACAGGAACTATCACAGTGACAGATGCCTCGCATCTGGCAGGTTTATCATGATTGATGGGGCGCTAGGCCTTTCGCAATGAGGGAATACTTGTGAAAATACTCGGCATTCTGTTTCTGGTGTTATGCTTTTTGATCACCTTGGCGCTGGGAGCGCAAAACCAAGAAGTGATTAACTTTAACTATCTTATCGCGCAAGGTGAATTTAAGCTGTCAGTCATCTTGGGCATTGTCTTTGTCATTGGCTTTGGCATAGGCTGGCTGGTATGTGGAGCGCTGTACCTCAAAGCGCGCTTAACGGCGCGAGGATTGCGTAAGCAGGTAGAGAAACAACGCAAAGAACTTGATAAATTGCGTACGGACCCGCTTAAGGAACATTAATTCATGCTAGAGCTGTTGTTTCTGTTATTGCCAATAGCGGCCGGTTACGGCTGGTATATGGGTAACAGGAATGCTCGTCATCGACGGCAAGAACAGTCACATCATCTGTCTCGTCAGTATGTCACGGGACTCAATCTACTGCTGTCTGAGCAGTCGGATAAAGCAGTCGATCTCTTTATTGAACTGCTCCAAGTCGATAATGAAACGATTGATACTCACCTCGCGTTGGGCAACTTGTTTCGCTCTCGCGGCGAAGTCGACAGAGCGATCCGCATTCACCAAAACCTCATTGCTCGTCCTAACCTGACCCTCGACCAACGTAATCTCGCCATGCAACAGTTGGCGAAAGATTACATGGTAGCGGGCTTTTTCGACCGCGCAGAGAAAATCTTTGTCAAATTGGTCGATGAGCCTGACTACAAAGAGTTTGCGCTACAACAGCTTTTGGCGATTTTCCAGCAAACACGTGAGTGGGAACAAGCGATAGATACCGCGGCCAAACTGGTTAAATTGGGTAAGAGCAAACTGCGCAAAGACATTGCTCACTTTCACTGTGAGTTAGCGATGCAGCAGATGGGTGAGGGGAATGAGCACAAAGCCCGTCAACTGCTACGTCGCGCCCTGTCCTATGATAAAGGCTGTGTCAGAGCCAGCCTGATGCTAGCTAAGCTTGATATTCAGCACGAGGACTATAAAGGGGCGATTAAGCAGCTGGAAAACATTCTCGAGCAAGATGCTGATTTTGTCAGCGAGGCTTTACCGCTTCTCGCGCAAAGTTATCGCGCCTTGGGACGCGAAATGCAGCTTGTCCGTTTCTTAAAAGAATGCATTGAGAAAAAAGCCGGCGTCAGCGCTGAACTGATGCTTTCAGAGGTGATCAGTGCCAATGAGAACCTCGCGATGGCACAAAGCTTCCTGACCCGCCAACTAACCCGTAACCCGACCATGCGTGGTTTCCACAAGCTGATGGAATACCATGTGGAACAGGCGGAAGAGGGGCGCGCGAAAGCCAGCCTCAATACCCTCAAAGACCTTGTTGCAGAACAGATTAAAGTTAAGCCGCATTACCGTTGTCGTAAGTGTGGCTTTTCCACCCATGCGCTTTATTGGCAGTGCCCCTCATGTAAAAATTGGGGAGCGATTAAGCCAATTCGGGGCTTGGATGGGGAATAATGGCGATGCAGTGGCATCGCCGTTTTTTTATCTTGCTGTCACCGCGAATGGCTGCGACAGCTGGGGAGCACGCGGAGTGCGAGAATAACAACCTTGTGAAGGAATCAGGAGCAATAATGCAAGACCCGAAAGTCATCGTCGCCTTAGATTATGCAGACATGAATCAAGCATTGGCCTTTGTGGATAAAATTGAGCCGGGCTCGTGTCGTTTAAAAGTGGGCAAAGAAATGTTCACCTTATTTGGGCCTGCATTGGTTAAACAATTACACGCATACGGTCATGATGTCTTTCTTGACCTGAAGTTTCACGATATTCCGAACACGTGTGCGAAAGCGGTTGCGGCCGCGGCAGAGCTAGGGGTATGGATGGTGAACGTTCATGCCTCGGGCGGTGAGCGGATGATGAGTGCAGCCCGTGAGGCGCTTGAGCCATATGGCGGCAACCGTCCATTGCTTATCGGCGTTACCGTATTGACCAGTATGACGGACGCAGATTTGCGCCAAAGTGGGGTACAACGCTCACCACAAGCGCAGGTACAGCACCTTGCCAAGCTGACGCAACAGTCGGGATTGGATGGTGTGGTGTGTTCAGCGCAAGAAGCCAGTTTGCTGAAAGCCCAGTGTGGCGATGCCTTTAAGTTGGTGACGCCCGGGATCCGGCCTGTGGGCAGTGCGGCTGGTGATCAGCGCCGAATTATGACCCCAGAACAAGCTGTTGCAGCGGGTTCCGACTACTTAGTGATTGGGCGTCCGATTACACAAGCCGATGACCCGGCGGCCGTCCTTGCACAAATCAATCAAAGTTTAGCGTAACATCAGGCGCAAAACTGCTTGAGATAATAAAGGCCACATGTGTGGCCTTTATCGTGACTGGATCAGTGATAAAGCTAGGTACGCGTCGACGCAGATTTACGCGAGCGTCTATCAAGGATGGGTGCAGTAAAGTGACTATCGATCAGACGCTGGGTCAATGTATGCTGAGGATTGGCGAATAAGGACTCTGTGCTACCTGACTCGACCACTTCCCCTTTTTGCATCACCATCACCTTGTCGGTGACATGCTTAATCACGCCCATATGTTGAGACACGTAAACATAGGACAGTCCCATCTCTTCTTGGAGCTCGAGTAGCAAGTTGATGATCTGTGAGCGCATTGACATATCTAACCCGTTCAAGGCTTCATCGGCCACAATCACACTCGGTTGCAAGATTAACGCACGTGCCAGCGACACGCGCTGCTTTTGCCCCGTGGCGAGCATTTGCGGGTAAAAGTAGGCATGCTCAGGTAACAGACCAACCCGCAGCAGGGTTTCTTTAACGCGCTTGCCTCGCTCTTGCGGGGTCATATTGGTATTTCGTTTCAGCGGTCCTTCAAGAATTTGCCCGATCTGGTTTCTTGGATTGAGCGAGGTATTGGGATCTTGAAAGATCATGCGAATGAGCTTGCAGCGGGTTTGGTAATCTTTGAACGTCAGCTCTTCACCATTGACCCGAATCTGCCCCGATGTTGGTTCGATCACGCCTGCAATCATACGTGCTAGGGTCGATTTTCCCGAGCCATTTTCCCCCACAAAAGCGATGGTTTCGCCGACTTCTAGCTGGAAAGAAACGGGCTTCACCGCATGGGTGACGCGTTTTCTTAGCCAGCCAGTGCGGTGGTAATAATCTTTGCTTAACCCGTCGACTTCAAGAAGAGCGGTCATTTTTATTCTCCATATTTAATGGGAAGTGGCAGGCAAACTTATGGTTTTTGATTTTCTGTGTATGCGGCACTTCAACACATTTACGTTGCGCGTAAGGGCACCGAGGCCCCAAGCGACAACCAATCGGTAAGTGCTGTAACGGAGGAATCGAGCCCGGTAATGTTTCCAATTTACTTTTATGGGGAATATCTTGGCTGAAATCGGGCATCGCACGCAGCAAAGCATCCGTGTAGGGATGATGCGGCGTGGTAAGTATTTGCTCACGGTTACCTGATTCAACCGATTGGCCGCAATACATCACGGTAATACGATCCGCCCACTGTGTTACTAAGGTTAAGTCGTGACTGATCAGCAAAATGGTGGTGTTAGAAAGCTGATTGGTACGACTGAGTAACCGGAAAATCTGCGATTGCGTGATAGGATCGAGGTCGTTAGTTGGCTCATCAGCGATCAACAGGCGAGGGCGGTTGGCAATCGCCATCGCAATCATCACTTTCTGGCATTCCCCATCGGTGAGTTCATACGGATAGCTGTCCATCACCCGTTTATGATCTTTGATGCCCACTTTGTGCAATAAGGCAATCGAGTGCTGTTTGCGCCAGTTTAAACGTTGCCACCAGCTACCTGAAAACGAGGCAGGCGGAATGGCCTCTTCCAGCTGATGCCCGACGACCTCAGAGGGGTCTAAACAGGTCGAGGGCTCTTGAAAGATCATCGCAATGTCTTTACCGACCACATGACGACGTTCTCGTGCTGGAAGCTCAAGTAAATCGATATTACCTAATCGTAACCGGTCGGCGCTCACATGCCAGCTATCTTTGGTGACCCCACAAATGGCTTTGGCGACCAAACTTTTTCCTGAGCCAGATTCTCCCACTAAGCCACGGATCTCTCCGTCATTGATGGTTAGGCTCATACGGTCAACTGCTTTCACCATCCCTTGCGGGGTGTCGATTTCAATGGTCAGGTGACGAATATCTAATAACGGCATTATTCTGTTCCTGCGTTGATAGCTTGGCTGACCCCTTCACCAACAAGGTTAACAACCAAAACGCTAAACGCAATGGCCATTCCCGGGAGTGTAACTGTCCAAGGCGCGGTAAAAATGAGTTCGACCGAATCACCCAGCATCGCGCCCCATTCCGGTGCGGGTGGCTGAGCGCCGAGGCCCAAAAAGCCTAATGCTGCAATATCAAGAATGGCGACGGAAATTGCTCGGGTCATTTCAGTGCTCAGCACCACCGCCATATTCGGGAAAATGGAGTGATAGAGCAGATAAAAGTCGTTGGCACCATCAAGGCGCGCGGCAATGATGTAGTCTTTCTCTATCTCATTGTGTACGGCGGTATACACCGCACGAATAATACGAGGGATCAGAGAGAGCCAGACTGCAAGTAGCACCTGCATTTCTCCCACCCCTAAAAAAGCGACCACAATGATGGCAAGCAACAGCGAAGGAATCGAGAGGATGCTGTCGAGAATATGGTTCAAAAAGCTGGACTTTAGCCCCTTCGTCATGCCGGCTAGTACCCCAATGCCCACACCGACAATACCCGCGCCAATCGCCACCATCAGTGCGTAGCCAAAGGTTAAACGTGAGCCGGCGATCAGGCGAGAGAGCATATCGCGGGTCAGATCGTCTGTGCCCAAGAAGTATTCAATTTGACCCGACTGCACCCAAGACGGCGCCATCAAAAGGTGACCGGTTTGATGCTGTGGACTCCAAGGTGCTAATAAGGGAGCGAATATCGTCACCAAGATCAAGCCGACAAGGCACCAAAAACCAATCACGGCCAGCTTGTTACGACGAAATGCCGCCCACGATCGCTCGAGCTGGGTGGGAATATGCTGCTCGACATAGACATTATTTGAGGGCATACCATTCCTTCCTTACCAGAGGGTTCATAAACGCACCCACAACATCTGAAATGATATTTATCAGTAACACAAAGCCACCAATCACCAGAACGCCAGCTTGAACAGACGCGTAGTCTTTTGCGATCAGGGCATCTAATAGCCAACGACCAATTCCCGGCCAGTTAAATACCGACTCCACAATGATCACGAAGGTGACCATGGTTGATACCAATAAACCAAAATTAGGAATAATGGGTGGAATGGCGTTTTTCATGCCATGACGCAACACGATTTCAGTTTTAGACAGGCCCTTAGTCGCGGCGGCTTTGATGTAATTTTGGCTCATCACATGCGCCATCGAGTTGCGCACCATTTTGATGATTTCTGTGGTAGGCACCACCGCCAGTGTCAGCGTTGGCAAGGCGAGATGACGCATGATATCAGTGGCGACTTTGCCTTGAAGCGGTAAATCCGACAGCCATAAATCCACCAACGCAAAGCCGGTAATATGAGGGATCTCATACAAAAGATTATAGCGCCCAGACACAGGAAACCACTGTAAGTCGAGCGAAAACAGCATGATAAACAAAATAGCCAGCCAGAAGGTGGGAATTGAGAAAACCACCACAGCGAGCGAGGAGATCAGCTTATCTGTTGGCCCTTGACTGCGCAGGCCCGCTAAGGTGCCGAGTGGCACGCCAACCACAAAGCTTATCACCAATGCGGCAAGGCATAGCTCCAAGGTGGCTGGGGCGACATGCGCAAGGGTGACCATTACCGGCTCGCCGTTAGCGGCCATGCCTAAATGCCCCTCCACTAACTGGCGTAGGTAATATAACCAGCCAATCCAGTAATCAAAGCCATGCCATACTGAGTCAGGCGCCAACAGCATAATGTTGTAGCCAACCAAGGTGAGGATCACCAAGGTGATTAGAAACAGATTGAGGCGTCGTAAGGTATAAATCAGCATTAGCGCCCCCGAGATACGTCAGCAAAGCTGTCGGCGCCAAATGGCGTCATGGTTAAGCCTTTTAGGCTTGCGTCACGCACTTGATGTTGAATGCCATGCGCTAAAGGTACGACGGGCATACGACGATTTAGAATGGTTTGTGCTTCGATATACAAGGCCTTGCGCGCCTCGGTATCTTCCGTCGCAATCGCTTCATTGAGTTTTTGATCAAAGTAGCGGTTGCACCAATTTGACATATTCCAGCCAGTAAACTTTGCATTGCATGTCAGTAGTGGACGCAAAAAGGTGTCCGGATCGCCATTGTCTGCCACCCAGCCGGTCAGCACCATGTCATGCGCATCATCGCCTTCGCGAATAGCCACGCGGTTGACTGTTTTCTCCGGAATGATATTGACGCGAATACCAATCGCCCCTAAATCGGCTTGAATCAGTTCCGCCGTTTTTCGTGGGCTCGGGTTAAAAGCGGTGGGTTTCATTGGTACGGTCAAATCAACGCTAAAACCTTGGCGATAGCCCGCTTTAGCAAGGAGTGCGGCGGCCAATTTCGGGTTGTATTCGGTTTGGCTGTTGGGATCGTAAGCCCACGACATGGGCGGCAGCAAACTGGTGGCCGGTGCGCCAGTGCCGTAATACACCGAGCTGAGTAGGGCATTGCGATCAATGGCAAGGTTAATCGCTTGACGGACTTCCACCTCAGACAAGGCCGGATGGCGGGTATTCAAAGAGATAAAGGCGACGTTCATGCCGGTTTGAGATGACAAATGAAAACGCTTGTCATCGACGACCACAGGCAATTGACTAGCAACCGGCGAGGCGAGCACATCGCACTCACCAGTCAGCATTTTTGCTAAGGTGCCTGTGCCACGCGTTGAGACGTCAAATACCACCTGCTCCATGGGTGCTGGGCCCTGCCAATACTGCCAATGGCGACGCAAGCGAATAAATTCGCGTGGTTGAAACTCTGCCAGTGCAAATGGGCCAGTACCGACCGGATAGGTATCTAGCTTTTCTGGGGTGCCAGCAGTAAGAAGTTGATCCGCATACTCTTTCGAGAGGATCACCGAAAAGTTGGTTGCCAAAGTGGATAAAAAAGACACATCAGGGCGTGAGAGCGTAAATTGAACGCGATAAGTGTCCAAAGCTCTTACGTCTTTCAACAACCCCGAGAAGTCCATGCTATCAAACCAAGGGTACTGGCCACCGGAGACAGGATGGTAAGGATGATTGTTGTCGATGAGACGGCGAAATGAAAAGACCACATCATCAGCGTTGAGGTAGCGTGACGGCGTAAACTGCACACTGCGATGAAACGCAACGCCCCGTCGCAGAGAGAACGTGTAGGTTTTACCGTCCTCGCTGACTTCCCAACTTTTCGCCAACATGGGTTCGGGCTGATACGTCTTAGGGTTTAGACGCAAAAGGCGATCGTAAAGCTGGCTCGATAAGGTATCGGCCGTGAGGCCGCCGTCGGTCAATTGAGGGTTAAACGTGGTGGGCTGGCCCGGGCCACAAAAAACAAAGCCACGATTGTCGGCCGCACGTTGGTCCGTGGAGGCATCACAGCCTGCGAGGATCAAGCCGCTGACCCCAAGGATCAAAAATTGGATGAAAACGCGCATAAACCAAGTGAAATCAGCTATCAAAGTAAACCCCGTAATCTACCACCGAAACGGCCTTACCACCAAGCAAAGTAAGGGCAATGTCACGTATCATTTTCCCAGTGATGTACGTATTGGCTTACATCATTGTTCGTCGTTGCCCACATTGTGTTTCCGTAACAGCCCCCTGAGTTGATGGTAGCTGAGGCCGAGTAACTGCGCGGCTTTTCTTTGATGATATTTGGCCTGTGTCATCGCCGCCATCAGCATGGCCTTTTCCATCTCGGTTTGCCACTCCCGCAAATCTACCGGTAACGCAGGGAGCGTCCCGCCTTGGTTGTCGGCCGCCGCATTGGTTTGACGTGGCGAGATCATCTCGGCTTGCCAAGGTGGTGTGAACGGGTCCAGACACAGTGATTCAACCGGCGTATCGGGATCATTGTGACGATACAAGGCGCGTTCCACACTGTTTTTAAGCTCGCGTACATTGCCAGGCCAAGGGTGGGCAAGTAGCTGTGCTTGGGCTTGGGCAGAAAAACCGGCGAAGTAGCTATAGCCTAACTCGACCGCCATTTTTAGAGCGAAATGCTCGGCGAGTAATAAGATGTCTTGTCGCCGCTCACGCAGTGGCGGCAGATGGACAACGTCAAACGCAAGGCGATCTAACAGATCAGGCCGGAAGTCCCCACGCGTTGCCATCGCAGGAAGGTCTTCATTGGTCGCACAAATCAAGCGCACGTCCGCCTGCTTGGGCTGAGATCCTCCCACACGCTCATATTCGCCATACTCAATCACGCGAAGGAGCTTTTCTTGCACGCCCAAGGGGGCGGTGCCGACTTCATCTAAAAATAAGGTGCCACCTTCGGCACGCTCAAAGCGACCCGCATGACGCCCTTTGGCGCTCGTAAAGGCGCCCGCTTCGTGACCAAACAGCTCAGAATCGATCAGACCTTCACTTAATGCGGCGCAATTTAAACTGACGAGGGGCTGAGACCAGCGATGTGATAAATAGTGCAAGCGTTGGGCAATCAGCTCCTTGCCGGTACCGCGCTCGCCAAGGATCAGCACGGGACGATTTAATGGCGCGAGCCGCGAGACGTGGTCCAACACGGCTAAAAAACGATCGGATTCTCCGATTAAATTGTCTTGTTCACGCATGGCGATTTTTACCAAATAGTGGTTTTATTCATCATGGCGCGTTTGATGGCAGGATGCAATAAATTTTAAGTGTCTGAAATATAAAGATTAAAAAGTTGGCACGTTAGTTGATTATACATTGGCTAGCAAACTATGGCTGAGCGATGGCGCTCAGACGAATCAGGCACAATGAGCATGTAATCTACTGCTTTGGTGCATCATTAAGGAGTCTATGATGGGTATTTTTTCTCGTTTCGCTGACATCGTAAATGCTAACGTCAATTCGCTGTTAGATAAGGCAGAGGATCCACAAAAAATGATCCGTCTTATTATTCAAGAGATGGAAGACACGCTGGTCGAAGTACGCACATCGTCCGCGAAAGCGCTCGCGGATAAAAAAGAAGTGGCGCGTAAGATTGAAAACGTCAATCGCCAGCTCCAAGAATGGCAAGATAAAGCCTCCTTGGCGCTGCAAAAAGATCGGGAAGATTTGGCGCGAGCAGCATTAATCGAAAAACAAAAAGCGCATGATATCAAAGTCGCGCTGGAAGAAGAGTTAAGCTTAATCGAAGAAAGTGTCGATAAGCTGAGCGGTGAAATCGCCGCCCTCGAGACCAAACTGACAGATACCCGCGCGCGTCAGCAGTCGCTGGCTATTCGACGTGAAACCGCCGGAAATCGTCGTGACGTGCGTCGCCACTTAGGAAGCGGCCGTGCTGATGAGGCAATGGCAAAGTTTGAACAATATGAGCGTCGTATTGACGAACTAGAAGCGGAAGCAGACAGCTATCAAATGGGCAAAGGCAAGCGACTCGAAGATGAGTTTGCCGATCTGCAAGCTCAAGATGAAATTGAAAAAGAATTGGCGGCATTAAAAGCCAAAATGAACGATAAGCAATAACAACCACGATAGGAGCGAACATGTCATCATTCTTTTTAGGCATACCACTGGCGATTTTCTTGCTATTTGTCGCCCCGTTGTGGCTGATGCTGCACTATCGTAGTAAGCGTCAAATTGGGCAAGGCTTGAGTGGACAAGATTATGAAACGCTGCAATCACTTGCGCAGCGTGCTGAAAAGCTGCAAACCCGTGTGGATAACCTCGAGCGTTTGCTCGATGCTGAAGCACCCCAATGGAGGCAACGCGCATGAGTCAAACCCTGTATCGTGACCCGGAAAATGGACGCATTGGCGGTGTGTGCGCTGGCATTGCCAATTACTTTGGCATGGAAACCTGGTTGGTGCGTATCTTGACGGTTTCTGCGTTTCTGATTGGTTTTGGCTTTTTTGTGATTGTCGCGTATATCGCTGCGATGTTGATCCTCGATAAAAAGCCGACCCAGCCTGATGAACAACCCGATGCGACACCGCAGCCTGAACACCAAGTGAAACAAAAGGCGTGGCAATCGGGAAAGCCGGCGAGCCAACTGATTGCGGATCTCGATCGCGAGTTTAGCGAGATGGAAGCAAAAGTTGGCCAGATGGAAGCTTATGTCACCTCTTCGGCATTCAATGTCGACCAAGCCTTTAAAAAGCTGTAAAGCATTTATGACTTAACAGCTACACAGAACCTATTCACGCTGTCCCATCGGATTCCTCTCGGGACAGCGTGGTCATAAAGGAGTCAATCTAACCGATGCCATCAGTGAAAAGGCGCGTAAAGCAGTGGGTAAGCCGCGGGGCTGACCGTCATGTGCGTCTCGCCGTTACCGGTTTATCTCGCGCGGGTAAAACCGCGTTTATTACCTCACTCATTAATCAGCTGACCCATTTAGGCACCCAGCCAAACTTGCCGTTACTGCAACTGGTGCAGCAAGGGCGCGCGCTGGGCGCACGTCGTGAGCCACACCCTCACATGCATCTTTCCGCGTTTGATTATGAAAACGCCATGCATGCCCTGCAAATGACACCGCCGACGTGGCCCTCGCCAACGCGAGATGTGAGTGAAGTGAGAGTGGCCGTGCGCTATCGCCCTCAATCTGCCGCCATGCGCGCGTTGAATGACATGGCTACCTTGTATGTCGATATTGTCGATTATCCGGGCGAATGGTTGTTGGACTTACCCTTGCTGAGCCAAAGTTACCCCCAGTGGTCGCAAAAGCAGTCCAGCATGTTAACGGGGAAACGCGCGGAACTTGCCAAGGTGTGGCAAGCGAAAGCGGCTCAACTGGACCCGCTTGCGCCGGCAGATGAAAAACAATTGGCAGAGGTCGCGGCAAGCTTTACTGATTTTTTGCATGCTTGCAAAGCGCATGGTGGCTTACATTGGGTTCAGCCGGGACGGTTCGTGTTACCCGGTGAATTAGCCGGCGCGCCGGTCGTGCAGTTCTTCCCTTGGGTGGGTGCATTAACTGACGATATCAAAGCCAAAGCAGACAAGCACACTAACTATGGCTTACTCAAAGCACGCTACGACTATTATTGTGAGCACGTGGTGGCTCAGTTCTACCGCGAGCATTTCGCTAAGATCGATCGCCAAGTGATCTTGGTCGATACGTTGCAGCCGCTCAATGTGGGGCCGGATGCCTTTCACGATATGCGTTTGGCGGTTGAGCAATTAATGCAGAGCTTTAAATATGGTAAATCTGGGTTGCTCAAACGGCTGTTCTCCCCGCGGATCGATAAAGTCTTGTTTGCGGCAACCAAAGCCGATCACGTTACGCCCGAACAACATCCGAATATGGTCAGCTTACTGCAACAAATTGTCCACCAAGCATGGCAACAAGCGGCTTTCGAAGGCATAGAGATGCGCTGCCAAAGTGTCGCATCCGTGGCGGCAACGACGCCCGGTTTCGTTGATGTCAAAGGCACCCAACACGCTGCACTGAAAGGCGAATTAGACGACGGCTCGGGGGTAACACTGTATCCGGGCGATGTACCAAACCAACTCCCCGATGCGGATTTTTGGCAACATCAAGGCTTTGATTTTCCATCATTTAGGCCGCCTCATGTGCCATTAGATGCGCCGTTGCCACACATCCGCATGGACAAAGCGCTCGACTATTTGCTCGGCGACAAATTTCGATAAGAGAGGGTGAGATGACGCAATATAAACCCAAGCAGACGTTTACTCATCATGGCGATAATGATGAGGCGAGTGCTTTTCATGATGTGAAACACCGTGCTGAATTTGATGCACAGGCTGACTTTTTACCGGAAGCCACGTCGACACTCGAATCGGATCTGGAAACGACGCTGACCCCTACGCGCAGGCGTCGCCGTGTGTGGCCTTTTTTGGTGTTACTCGGAGTACTCTTGGCGGTTGTGCAGTCCGGTGTGAGTGTGTACCAATCGTGGCAGTCACAAGATTGGCTGAGTTTAGCGTGGCAAAGCTTATTGGTGGCGGTGGCCGCGACTGGGCTTGCGGTGCTGGGCCGTGAATGGCGAGCCATGCGTAAGTTAGTGCAGCGCGAGCAAACCCGCCAACATGCCGAGCAATTACTGGCTTCTGAGTCGGTTGGGCAGGGAGAGACCTTTTGTCGGACGCTGGCTGAGCGCACACAGCAAACCCATACTGCAGGGTTTGCCCACTGGCAAAGCCAAATCTCGGCCACGCATAACGATGGCGAAGTGTTGGCCTTGTATGAGCAAAATGTGTTAACCGACCAAGATAAAGCTGCGCGGTTATTAGTGACCAAATACGCGCAAGAAGCGGCACTTATGGTAGCGGTCAGCCCACTTGCGATTGCCGATATGTTGCTGGTGGCCTGGCGCAACTTGCATTTAATGACACGGATTGCGCAGATTTACGGTATTCAATTGGGTGTCAAAGCACGCTTCACCTTGCTAAAAATGGTGCTAACCAATATGGCCTTGGCAGGCGCCAGTGAGGCGATGACCGATGTGGGATTTGATGTCCTGTCGGTGAACATGGCCGGTCGCGTTTCCGGACGTGTGGCGCAAGGCTTGGGGATTGGGCTGCTGACGGCACGCTTGGGTCTTAAAACCATGACCTTAATGCGTCCGCTGCCTTGGCATGGCCAGCCCGCTCCGAGTTTGTCACAACTTCGTCGCGAGTTAGTTAAACGGCTTTTGGGTAAAGCTGAACGCTCAGCGTCGTAATGGGTCGCCCTTGGCCGCGAACTCGTCGCGATGCCAAGGGCGCGACAGACTCTCAGATCTGTTAGGTAATTCAACTTTATAATCAAAAATTTACCCAAACGGACAGTGTGCTACAAACGTGATATCAGGTGGCAAAAATCGCATCAGGGCTTGACTGTTTCCGCCAACCCGCTCAAACTCCGCTTCAGTGTCAACTTATCCTGACAGCTAATTCGGCTCCGACAGATAAACTGTTTGACCTTTTACCTAACTGACTGATGAGTGCCGTTTTTTTAACCCACTCATCCAACGATGTGACGAGCCGGTATTGGGTATCACTGTCAAGTTACAGGAATCCATTATGAGACTGAAAGTCTGTTGTGAAGACAGAATCGGGCTAACGCGCGAACTACTCGATATCTTGGTACGGCGTGAAATCGATCTGCGTGGTATCGAGATCGATCAAGTCGGCATTATCTACCTCAATTGCCCTGAAATTGAATTCGAAGCCTTCAGCCAACTAATGTCTGAAATCCGTTTGATTTCAGGCGTGACCGATGTGCGTAAAATCCAGTTTCTGCCTGCCGAACGCGAGCACCGTGAACTGCGCGCTCTGCTCGAAAGTCTGACTGATCCTGTGTTCTCGATTAACCTCGATGGTTATATCGATATGGCCAATAAAGCGGCACTGGATTTGATTAGCTCAAGCGAGCATCAATTAGTGGGCGAGCACGCCAACAGTGTGTTCCCTGATTTTCAATTTTCTCACTGGTTAGAAAAAGAAGAAGCAAGCCAAAGTTGCCGCATGGTTGTGATGGCCGGGCTCGACTTTCTGATGGAAGTGATGCCGGTTCACATTAACGATGAGAGTGATCAGCCCGTGCTGGTCAGCGCCGTTGTCCAGCTCAAGCAAGTGGCAATGAACAATACGCCACAAACCGTGTTCCGTACCCCTAGCGATCACGGTTTTGAGCATTTGGTAGGCCAATCTAACAAGTTTAAACAGCTGATTAGTCAAGCGAAAAAGCTTGCCATGCTCGACGCGCCATTATTAATCCAAGGTGAAACGGGTACCGGCAAGGAGATGATCGCTCGGGCTTGTCATCGCCATTCGCTGCGTGCGGATAAGCCGTTCTTATTGGTCAACTGTGTGTCTATGCCAGATAACGCCGCCGAAACTGAATTATTTGGTATGGCGGCGGCGGAAAATGGCGGCACAGCCAAAAAAGGGATTCTTGAGCAAGCTGATGGCGGGACGGTTTTCTTGTATGAAGTCGGCGAAATGAGCCGTCATCTGCAAGTAAAACTATTGCGTTTTATGCAAGATGGCACCTTCCGTCGCGTTGGCGAAGAGCGTGAAATGCACGTTGATGTGCGCGTGATTTGCTCGACACAAAAGAATCTGCCTGAACTGGTCGCGGCGCAGCAATTCCGTGAAGACTTGTTCTATCGGCTTAATGTCTTGTCGTTGACCGTGCCTCCTTTGCGCGAGCGTACCGCAGACGTCATGCCTTTGGCTGAACTATTTATCAAACAGTTCGCCGCCGATTTGGGGCAATCTAAACCACGAATTGATAACGCACTGGCTGATTACCTAACCCACTATGCGTGGCCGGGTAATATTCGTCAGCTTCGCAATATTTTGCTTCATGCTATGACCCAAATTGACGCAGAAGTGATGACGATCGACGACGTTCAGTTACCAGAGATCGAAAATACCCAATTCATCAGTGAAGAGTCATTGGATGGTTCGCTGGATGAAATCATGAAGCGGTATGAATCGGGGATCTTAAATAATCTCTATCGGAGTTATCCGTCGACCCGAAAACTTGCCAAACGCTTGGACGTGTCGCATACCGCGATTGCGAATAAGCTGCGTGACTACGGGATTGGCAAAAAGTAGTCAACTCGACGCGCACTAAGCGGGCCCCTCTAGGGGCTCGCCTTGCTCAAGTGCCAACAAGGCGTGCTTGAGCTCAGCGCCATAACGGTAATCACCCACTTGGTGGTGCTCGTTAAGGACACGATGGCAAGGGATGATGATAGGAATCGGATTCATGTTGCAGGCCATCGATACAGCACTGAGCATATGTGGCTCACCCAGTGCAGCAGCTAACTCTCGGTAGGTGCAGGTATCACCGTAGGGGATCTGCTGTATTTGCTGCCACAAACGACATTGAAACGGGCTGCCTTCCGGGCACAAGGGCAGTGAAAATTCAGTCCGTTGCCCTGAGAGGTACTCGAACAGCTGCGTTTTGTAGCGGTGGAGTGCTCTTGGGTCATGTTGCCACTCACGGCTGGGCTCAAAGGGGTGATACACCGACAAGGTCAGCTGTCTTAGTCCGTGTTCGTCCGCTAATAAGCTGATTTGCCCTAGCGGTGTTGTCATGCAGTCAAAAAACATAATCGTTCGGAACCACAGAATGTCTGATCCCAGTATAAGCCGTTTCCCGCGTATCATTGTCGATGATTTACGGATTGATGCGATCTGTCACGAAGACGTGACGCGTATTGTTCAATACTTCCAGCGTAATCGCACTTTCTTGACCCCGTGGGAGCCGACACGCACCGATGGTTTTTATACCGAGCAGGGCTGGAAACGCCGCGTATTGCAATTGATGGAGTTGCAAAAACACCAGCTGGCTTATTACTTTTTAATCGCGAAGCCAACTTCACCGCAGGTGCTAGGTGTGATCTCTTACACCAGCATGATGCAGTATCCGTCTTACTCATGCACTGTGGGTTACTCATTAGATGAGCTCGCTCAAGGGCAGGGAATTATGCGGCGCGCGTTATCAGCCACCAACCAATGGCTGTTTGATAACGTGAATATGCATCGCGTCTGCGCCTCTTATATGCCGAAAAATGAAAAAAGCGCCAAGGTGTTAGAAGCGGTTGGGTTTGAGCGCGAAGGGCGTGCGCGCGATTATTTGCTGATTAACGGACACTGGGAAGATCATATCTTAATGGCCCACATTAACCCGCGTTGGCAGCCACCTCGTCCTGAGAGCACGCAAAACGCGACCTCTCTTGGCTAACGGTTGGTGACGAAAAAGGGCGCCGCAGCGCCCTTGGTCATGGCTGATAGCCTCAATCATTTCACGGTCAGAACACGCATCGTGTTGGTTGAGCCGATCACTTCCATTTGATCACCTTGGGTCATAATGACCTGATCCCCTTCATCCAAGAAGCCACCTTCTTTGAGGGTTTGCAGCGCGCGCTCGGCGACTTGTAGGCCAGCTCCGCTATCACTGTCAAAGTACACCGGTGTGACCCCCCGATACAGCGCGGCACGGTTGAGTGTGTGCTCGTGACGTGAGAGCGCGAAGATAGGTTTACCTGACGAAATACGCGACATCATTAGGGCGGTTCGGCCCGACTCGGTCAACGAGACCATGGCTTTCACCCCTTTCATATGGTTCGCCGCATACATGGTCGCCATCGAAACCGTCTCTTCTTGGCTATCAAATTGACGATCCAGACGGTGATTCGACACATTGACGGACGGCATTTTTTCCGCCCCCATACAGACTTCGGCCATAGACCGAACGGTTTCTACGGGGTATTGCCCCGCCGCGGTTTCTGCAGAAAGCATGACGGCATCTGTTCCATCGAGGACGGCGTTCGCTACATCCATGACTTCCGCACGAGTTGGCATTGGCGCCGAAATCATCGACTCCATCATCTGAGTTGCTGTGATCACCAAACGGTTCATGCTACGGGCGCGGCGAATCAATTGCTTTTGGACCCCTACCAATTCAGGGTCGCCAATTTCAACGCCTAAATCGCCACGTGCCACCATCACCACATCTGATGCTTCGATGATGTCATCAATGCTGGCTTCGCTTGCCACGGTTTCAGCACGCTCAACTTTGGCGACCAATCGCGCCTCAAGGCCTGCGTCGCGGGCCAAGGTACGCGCGTAATTCATATCTTGACCGTTGCGCGGGAACGAAATTGCTAAGTAATCCACGCCAATTTTGGCGGCAGTATGAATGTCTTGTTTATCTTTTTCAGTCAATGCCGGCGCCGATAGACCGCCCCCCTTTTTATTGATGCCCTTGTTGTTCGACAGCTTGCCACCGACCGTCACTTCGGTATGCACTTTCGCGCCGTCTACCGCCAACACTTTGAGTTGAACTCGGCCATCATCAAGCAACAGGATATCGCCATTGGTCACATCCTGAGGGAGCGCTTTGTAGTCGAGGCCGACTGCATCTTGATCACCCATACCCGGTGATAAGTCACCGTCTAGAGTAAATTTATCACCAACAGCCAGTTGGATTGCTCCGTCTTTAAAGGTCGATACACGGATTTTCGGCCCTTGTAGGTCGCCTAAAATACCGACATGATGACCTAATTTGGCCGCAATGGCTCGTACCTGTTCGGCACGCTTAATATGATCTTCTGCACTGCCGTGAGAAAAGTTGAGGCGAACCACGTTTGCGCCTGCCTTAATCACTGCTTCTAACACATCATCTTTATCAGTG
This sequence comes from Salinivibrio sp. SS2, assembly GCF_001722075.1. Taxonomy (NCBI): domain Bacteria; kingdom Pseudomonadati; phylum Pseudomonadota; class Gammaproteobacteria; order Vibrionales; family Vibrionaceae; genus Salinivibrio; species Salinivibrio sp. SS2. The sequence continues at coordinate 95,615 of NZ_MEBP01000082.1, forward strand.
GCAGGGCCGAGTGTTGTAACTATCTTGGTTCTTCTCAGTTTTGCAGACATGTTTAACTCCTGTTTTCATTGGGCTACGCCCAGACCGCGCATAGACCTGGATAGTGAGGTGCAACAGTAAAAACATCATGAAGCTCAACGTGCAACCAAGCACATTGCATCCAGTGTAGCGCAGGGAAAGCGTCGATCGTGTGACACAAAAAAGGAGTGCCGTGGGCACTCCTGCGTATTAAGTCAACGACTCTTTGTGAAAGCGTGAATCGCGAATCGCGTCTTTCACACGTTTTAAGTTTTCTCTAAACCCTGGACCGCGGCGAAGCGTGAAGCCAGTCGCTAGCACATCAATGACGGTCATTTGCACGACGCGACTCGCCATGGGCATATAGACGTCGGTATCTTCCGGGACATCAAGCTGAATGGTGTGTGAACACACTTTATCCAGCGGTGAGTCACGCTGGGTAATGCCGATAACCGTCGCGCCGTTTTCACGCGCTAAGTTTGCCACATCGACCAAGCTTTTAGTGCGGCCAGTGTGCGAGATCACCACCACGACGTCCCCATCGTTACAGTTAATACAGCTCATACGCTGCATCACGATGTCGTTGAAGCAAACAATGGGGATGTTAAAGCGGAAAAATTTGTTTTGTGCGTCATGCGCAACCGACGCCGAAGCACCGAGGCCGAAAAAAGCGATCTTTTTGGCTTGGGTCAGTAAATCCACCGCGCGATTAATTTGGTGGGTATCGATACTGTTTTTCGCGACATCCAAGCAGGCCATGGTGGATTCAAAAATTTTAGCGGTATAAGCGTCAGCACCATCGTTTTCTTCTACGTTACGATTGACGTAAGGTGTCCCGTTCGCGAGGCTTTGTGCAAGGTGCAATTTAAAATCAGGAAAACCCTTGGTGTCGAGTCGGCGACAGAAGCGGTTCACGGTTGGCTCACTCACATCCGCCATCTTAGCCAGTGTGGCAATGCTAGAGTGGATCGCTGTTTGTGGCGAGGCAACAATCACCTCAGCAACTTTTCTTTCAGATTTGCTGAAGTTTTCGAGATTTTTTTGTATTTTTTCCAGAGTATTCATTCGAGTTACCGCTTAAGTTCGTGACCAGAATGTAAAACAATCGTGACGTTATCCACGATCCAAATTCGATGTTAACTACGTATATCAACACGGTTTTTGACTACCGTTTCGTGGCATTTAGTCTATCTTCTCGCGCCTGCTAATGACATTATTATGACCATTCGAGCATGAAAACTTTGTCGCCATTCACGCTTTTGGTTATTTCCTTTCAGGATCACGGAATATATTTACAGCGTGAAATAAATAATAGACCAAAATAGGCGAAATAACGGCGCTGTTATCCATTACATTGAAAAATAATTACGTAACAAAAGGAGTGACTGTGACGGGTTTTAAAATAGGTATTTGTGGCTGTGGTTGGTTAGGCACGTCTTTGGCCAAACAGTTACTGGCTGCGGGCCATCATGTTGTAGGGACAAAGCGTGATGCGGCTGATGCACGGGCGCTCAGCGAGACGCTTGGGTGCGACGTGGTGCCGTTTGATGTGATGAAACCCGATTACACCTCCGCGGCATCCTTACTTGGCTGCGATATCGTCGTAATCAACATTGCTGCCGGACGGCGGGACGTAGACTTCAATGCCTATCAAGCGGCCATGACCGCATTTATCGACACATTGTTTGCCGCCGAGGTTAAGCATGTCCTCTTTATTAGCACCACCTCTGTGTATGGTGATTTGAAAGGGCAGGTGACAGAACACTCGACGCCGGTACCACAGACTGCATCTGGACAAGCTCACCACGCGATTGAAGCGCACCTTCGTGCCCATTATGGCGATACCTCGACGGTGCTGCGTTTGGCTGGATTGATTGGTGGAGACCGTCATCCGTCGAAAACATTGGCGGGACGAAGCGACTTGGCAGGTGCCAATGAGCCAGTCAATTTGGTGCACCGAGCGGATGTAATTAGCACCATTGCCGCAATTGTTCATCAGCAACAATGGGGAAACACCTTTCACCTGTGTGCAGAGCTTCATCCTCCCAAAGCGACGTATTATCCGTGGGCCGCACGGGAAATGGGCCTAACGCCGCCGCAATTTACCGTCAGTGCGGGGGATGGTAAATGGATTGATGCTTCAGAAACGTTAAAGGCCCTTGGCTTGACGTTGCGATATGGCTCGCCCTATCAAATGATTGCCAATGGTGCTGTTAGCCCTGATTAAACACGGTGAGCGAAGATAAGTGCGCCCAAGATAAATAAGCAAAGATCAAAAGCGGTTAGTGCCGTTAAAAAAAGAAAAGCCCACACAAGGTGGGCAAAAAAATAAAGGTAGAGACAAACAAACTCTAAAGTGAGTAGAAAAAGCAGCAGCAGGTCGGAAAGAAAGATAAATCATGCGCCCTCAATCGCTGAGGGAGATAAGGCATTTCTTACCGATGCACCCATTAGGACTGGGCGAAATTGAAGAAGTTCCTTAGGTTGAGAAAAACTGGCAATTATTTATTAATTCGTGATTTTTCTCACAAAAAAGCGTGCATTATAGGAGGTGAATGGCAATATTTCTTTTGTCTCGTCACCGACTTAGCGTGGCGAGTTAGCATGTTGATGCGGCGCTGATTGAGTGCACGCACATAAAAAAGCCCACAAGCAACGAGCGAGTGGGCGTAGAAGAAAAGTCTTCTAGAAAAAGCAGTGGCACAGAGTGTGACCGCCATTAATGCGAAAGGGTTCCCAATTTTGCACAAAAAATCGCCTTTTTCTCCTCGTTGCATATTGACGTTGCTCTTTTGCCCCTGACATTCAGTGTCATAGCGGGGATTGGCGGCAGAAATCACCATCCTATTTTTTACCAACCACCATACGCTATCGATTCGTTGCCTTGTGCTACTCGGTATCGAGTGACTCCTTTTCACCACGATAAGTCGTCCAAATACATGACCGAGTGTCGCTCGGAACAGTGCCTACCACACGTCTTGCTCATAACACCGTTGAACCTACCGCGCTCGATATTCAGGAATGTGATGTTACTCATGTGATGATGGTGTGTTTCTATCTTGTTAAACCTGACATTGCGTTATAAAGTTAAACAAGCGTTTAATACAGGTGAATGAAAATGGCAGGACGAGGCGAAACCAAAGCAAAAATTCTGGATGCCGCGGAGCAACTCTTCGCCGAGCATGGGTTTAAGGAAACCTCACTTCGAACGATTACCGGCAAAGCGGGCGTTAACCTCGCGTCGGTGAACTACCATTTTGGGGATAAAAAATCACTGGTTCGGGCAGTATTAAGCCGTTATCTCGAGGCGTTCATGCCCGCGCTCGGAGAGCAACTGCAAGCGCTGCTCAGTGAGCCCCATTGTACGATGGAGCAAGTGTTTGCCTGTGCAAAACAACCTGTGCTTGCTCTTGATAAGTATCGCCCACATGGCGCCGCGACATTTATGCAGCTGATTGGACGTGGGTACAGCGATGTACAAGGGCACCTGCGTTGGTTTATCACCACCCGCTATGAGCATGTGCTCTCATTGTTTAATCAAGCGGTACGCAAAGCCAATCCAGACCTTACGTCAGAAGCGGTTTTCTGGCACTTACATTTCACCTTGGGCGCGGCGATTTTCACCATGGCGTCGAGTGAGGCATTGCGCGACATCGCCGAAAACGATTTTGGACGCACGTTAGATTCAGAAGCGATCGTTGACCGACTTATTCCGTATCTAGCTGCAGGGATGAACGCCAAATCAAGACAAGCGTCGCAAGATAACATCGTGGCATTTGCCGCAGAGTAACGCACGATTACCTTTGGGCTGATGGCGAAAAAATAAGCGCAAGGGACAGTCAAAGAGCGATGGGATTTAAGCCGTGCATCGCGCTGTTGTAACAACCCGTAAGCGGCACCCTAAGTGCCAAGTGAAAACCCGTTCTGGTCGCACAATAACACCAAAAAGAGTGCAACCATGATCAACAAAAGGACCTGAATCATGAGCTCTCAAACGTCAATGCGTCGATCACTGATTAGTGATAAAGCGTTTTCTTTCTTCAAAAAGGTACTGCCGCCGCTATCAGCGACCGAGCGTGAGGCGATGGAAGCCGGTAGCGTATGGTGGGACGGCGAGTTGTTCTCCGGCTCGCCAGATTGGCAAACCCTACACCAGTACGGCAAGCCATCGTTAACCGCAGACGAGCAAGCCTTTATCGATAACCAGCTGGAAACGCTGCTGGCGATGCTCGACGACTTTAAAATCGTTCAAGAGCAAAAAGACCTGCCGGAAGAAGTGTGGGAATACCTCAAAAAAGAGCGCTTCTTTTCACTGATCATCCCCAAAGAATACGGCGGCCTCGCGTTCTCGGCGCTTGCCAACTCGACCATTGTATCGCGCATTGCCACTCGTAGTTTAAGTGCCGCAGTGACCGTGATGGTGCCAAACTCTTTGGGGCCGGGTGAACTACTGACTCACTATGGTACCCAAGAACAGCGTGATTATTGGTTGCCTCGCTTAGCGGATGGCCGTGAAGTGCCCTGTTTTGGCCTGACAGGCCCAGAAGCCGGTTCGGATGCGGGAAGCATTCCTGACCGTGGCGTGGTTTGCATGGGCGAATACGAGGGCAAAGAAGTGCTGGGTATTCGCTTAAGCTGGAACAAGCGTTACATTACTCTCGCGCCGGTGGCCACTGTGGTTGGTCTGGCATTTAAACTGGACGACCCTGACGGCATGCTCGGCGAGAAAAAAGAGCTTGGGATCACCTGTGCGCTGGTGCCTGCAGATCATCCCGGCGTTGAAATTGGCGATCGCCACAACCCGCTCAACATGGCGTTTATGAACGGTACTACCAAGGGCGAAGATGTCTTCATCCCTATCGATTGGGTGATCGGGGGCAAAGATTACGTCGGCCGCGGCTGGCGGATGCTGGTGGAATGCTTATCAGCAGGGCGCGGCATCTCCTTACCGGCGTTGGGTACGGCAGTGGGCCATTTGGCTAGCCGAACCACGGGTGCATACAGCTATGTGCGTAAACAGTTCGGGATGCATATTGGTCGTTTTGAAGGGGTCGCCGAAGCGTTGGGACGGATGGGCGGATTGACCTATTTGCTCGAATCGACCCGCACGTTGACCACCACGGCGCTCGACAAAGGTGAGAAGCCAGCGATTATCACCGCGATCTCGAAATACCACATGACAGAGCTGGCGCGCACCATCTTAAACGATGCCATGGATATCCATGCTGGGCGTGCAATCCAATTGGGGCCACTTAACTATATTGGCCATCACTACTTTGGGATTCCGGTCGCGATCACGGTAGAAGGGGCCAACATTTTGACCCGTAACCTGATGATCTTTGGTCAAGGGGCGACCCGTTGTCACCCATATGTACTCAAAGAAATGGAAGCGGCGGCGAACCCTGACCAAGAAGCTGGTGCGCAAGCGTTCGATAAGCTGCTGTTTAAGCACATCGGTCACGCCAGTAAAAACAGTGTGTTGGGCTTGGTTAACGCGCTAACCGGCTCCCTGACCAATCGCGCGCCAGTGAGTGGCGAAACGGCGAAATACTACCGTCATCTGACACGAATGAGCCGAGCATTGGCTGTGACCACCGATGTTGCCATGTTGGCCCTCGGCGGTGAGCTTAAACGCCGTGAAATGCTCTCAGCCCGTTTGGGTGATGTGTTAAGTCATCTTTATATGGCTTCTGCAGTACTGAAGCGCTTTGAAGATGAAGGACGTCCGCGTGCCGATTTGCCAATGGTGCACTATGCGCTGCAATACTGTTTAGCTCAGTGTGCAAAAGCCTTTGATGGCGCATTTAATAACTTCCCACGTAACGGTGTGGGTCGCAGCTTACGTGTACTTCTCTTCCCGTTGGGCATGCACTACAAAATGCCATCGGATAAATTGCTTAACCAAATTGCAGAGCAGCTGATGACACCGAGCACGGATCGCGATCGCTGGACACACATTTGCTATGTGGGTGACAAGCCTGAAGATCCTGTTGCCGTGATGGAGCGTGCCTTTGTAGCAATGTGGGAATCACGCGATACCGACAAGGCGTTGATCAAAGCCGCCAAAGCGAAGCAAATCGACGGGAAAGCCAGCTTGGCTGATCGCTCACAGCAGGCCGTGGATCAAAACATCATTACCGCGCAAGCACGAGAGAAATTGCTTGAGGCTGATGCGCTACGTGCATATGCGGTTCAAGTTGATGATTTTAAAGCGGAATGGTTTGCATCTAGCCAGCTAGAAGGTGGTGCGATTAAAAAGCCGAACCCAAACAAAGCGGCTTAACTGCAAAGAAAACCGCACCATGACGACAAAAGGCGCTTGCCTCGGCAGGCGCTTTTTTATGAGACAGCGGCTTACTATGACTGCTCCAACCAGTGTGATTAATGTCACACAAATGATGCAAGTCTGCTCTTTTTTACTTATTATGTTCCTTGGCAGTGTCGTGATGGCAAGACGCCAACATCGATCAAGCGTGTCGAACTAAAGAGGTAAGTCACTGTGAGTAAAATCCATCAACCACGAGATACAGACGCTAGCTCAACCCCAACCCCCCCTGAATTTGGCTTAACCGGTAACATTGCGTTTAACTGGGGCCAACACATCTTCTCGAATGCGTGGGAGCAAAGTGGCAATAAAGAAAACGCGCAAGACAATGATAAATTCATCTCGCCGAACCCTTATGCCTCTTGGTTTATGTATTGGCCGCTTAACCGCCGTCGTTAAGAGTGCGTCTTTGCGCCATTTCGGTGGCGCTGATCGCGATCTCGTCCACTAATCTTGTCTGCAACACCTCCAACCACTGGATATTTTCGTCATTTTTCCGCAAAAGGGGATGCATAGGTCGGCGTTAGTAATTATCCTTAGCCTCAATTTTGTGAGGGACGTTGAATATGATCATCAAACCTAAAATTCGCGGATTTATCTGTACGACCACCCATCCGATCGGCTGTGAAGCCAATGTAAAAGAAAAAATTGACTACACCAAAGCGCAAGGCCCGATTGCCAATGCGCCAAAGCGTGTCTTGGTGGTAGGGGCATCCAGCGGTTATGGCTTGTCCTCACGCATTGCGGCTGCCTTCGGTGGCGGTGCGGCAACCATTGGTGTGTTCTTTGAAAAACCAGGCACCGAGAAAAAGCCTGGCACCGCTGGCTGGTACAACTCTGCCGCATTCGACAAGTTTGCCAAGCAAGAAGGCCTGTATTCCAAAAGCCTGAACGGCGATGCGTTCTCGCATGAAGCTAAGCAAAAAACCATTGATTTGATCAAACAAGATTTGGGGCAAATCGATATGGTTGTCTATTCACTGGCTTCGCCAGTGCGTAAGCTACCTGACAGCGGCGAGCTGGTGCGCTCATCACTCAAACCAATCGGTGAGACCTATACCTCAACCGCCGTTGACACCAACAAAGATGAAATCATCGAAGCCAGTGTCGAGCCGGCTACCGAGCAAGAAATTCAAGATACCGTCACCGTGATGGGCGGTGAAGACTGGGAGCTTTGGATTAACGCACTGAACGACGCTGGTGTATTGGCCGAAGGCTGCAAAACCGTCGCGTACAGCTATATCGGTACCGAGCTCACTTGGCCTATCTACTGGGAAGGTGCGCTGGGTAAAGCGAAAATGGACCTCGATCGCGCCGCAAAAGCACTGAACAATACGCTCTCGGCAAAAGGCGGTAGTGCCAACGTCGCCGTATTGAAAAGCGTGGTCACCCAAGCGAGCTCGGCTATTCCAGTTATGCCGCTATATATCGCCATGGTATTCAAAAAAATGCGTCAAGAGGGCGTCCATGAAGGTTGCATGGAGCAAATCCATCGCATGTTCACCCAACGCCTCTATAAAGACGATAACAGCGCCCCAGAGGTAGACAGCGAAAACCGTCTGCGTTTAGATGACTGGGAACTGCGTGACAATATTCAGCAGCACTGCCGTGACTTGTGGCCACAGATCACCACTGATAACCTCAGTGAGCTGACTGACTACAAAGAATACAAAGCTGAATTCCTAAAACTGTTTGGTTTTGGTGTTGAAGGCGTAGACTACGAGGCAGACATCAGCCCCGTGGTTGAATTTGATGTCGAAAACATCTAAAACGGTTTAAAAAACACACCAAAGAGGCCAGTCTAACGCTGGCCTCTTTTTTATTGGCTGAAAGCTGACCAAACGCACCGCGAATGTTGGTTTTTTACTTTACAAGCCAACGGGAAACCCATATTATACGCCGCGTTCCGGAGGGATGGCTGAGCGGTTGAAAGCACCGGTCTTGAAAACCGGCAAGGGTTAATAGCCCTTCTAGGGTTCAAATCCCTATCCCTCCGCCACATACCGAAAAGCCGCTGAGAAATCAGCGGCTTTTTTCGTTTTCTGCCCCGCAATCATGCAAATCCTGACATTGCCAACATTTTAGACGCCTCTGTCTAAACACCTTTCTCATGCTCTGGTAGTCTACGTCCCTTAAATATCTCCCGCACATGGTCTTTTGGATGCCGCCAACCGAAGGGCGGTAGCATGGACGTTAAAGCAAATCCATTGGGCTTGTGATATCCCACCTCGTTCCCACGCTCCTGCGTGGTAACGAGTTATGGATCAGTTTTGATCGTTGGGGTGAGTGTGAATTCCTGAGCCGAGATGAAAGTATGCACACTTTCGCAGATAAGGTGATTGCTTCGTGCGTTAAAAATGTTTTTAATCATAAGTAGTTAGATAAAAAAGGCGCGTATAACGGTTTGGGAAAATCGAGCGCGCGCACTAATACAATGTTAGCCATAGGTGTGGATAATTTGTGAGCAATTTAGACCATCATAAACAAGCATTTAATAGCGTTGGCTGGTTTATCCCTCCTTACGTGCAGCTTGGCTATTTAGGGCGGGTCGCACAGCAAATCAAGGAAGGTAAAATCTGTGATAGGACTTTAGCAAGCCATCTCGCGCAGATTTACTCCCCCGAAAATCTAGCGGCAATGGTCTCTGAACGCTATCACTCAGTTCCGTACATCAACGAATACTGCGAGACCATAGCCGAGTGCGTTGAGGCCCATTTTTTGGGGCTCAACCATATTGCTGTATCTGGCCTAATGCCAGTAATTGAGGGGGCTGGTCGCAAGCTCGCAGACAGTCGCTCTGTGCCAGTAACAAGCATCAAGAGCGTATTTCAAAATTTAGCGGCTGATTGCAAAAAAGATGTTATAGCTAACAATATCGGTGCGGTAGGCGAAATTGTTTCAATGATGGATGCCTTCATAGAATTTACCGACAATAACTTGTACATCAATTCAAACAGCTACCCCTTGAGTGACAATACTAACAGGCACGGTATATTGCACGGTGCTTTTAGTGATGCTGACTATGGTGAGCCTTTAAGCTTTTTCAAGTCTATCGGAGCTATTGATTTTCTTTGCTTTGTTTCCGCTTTGCGGGCGCCGATATCGTGTTTTGCCCCGTCGCCTACAGAGGCGTCCAAGAAACTTGCCGCGTACTACTGGTTGTGCGTTCAACTTGGGCAAAGAAAGCCAACTGCGGCTAACGCTGCCATGCACGCGACAAGCGCGTGATGGCAGCGTTAGGTTTCATGGGAGAGTTATCGTGACAGAAAAGAGTTTTTTGATTGAACATGGGGCATCTATCATCGCAGTTTCCGCTTCTTTGTTGACCGCAATTGTAACCCTCTCTTTTAATTGGTTTAGTAAAGTCACAGACCATACGTTTCAAGAAAAAAAAGAAGCTCTCAAGAGAGAAGTGGAATTCAAAAACAACTATGTCATAGAACCAATTATGTCTTTCATGAAGAAAGATATAATAATGGCTCAGGCTGTATATGCTAAAGGCTTGAATAGTAGCGAAGGTGTCGTAATTGATTGTTCAACTCAGGGTGAGAATTTATATATTGCGTCATTGGCTGCTTCAATCAGCTCTGAGTTGGCAGAAAAAGTGAGATTGTATGGGCATGAAAAAGTTTCCTTAAATACTTACGCACTAGCTCCCAGTAAAGAAGAGGGTAAAGACTTAAACAAAGCGTATAAATGCCTTCGCAAATTAGAGCTGTATGCTAGTGAAATCATCACAGACCTGTGTGAGCATTGTACAGGAACAAGAGAAAAAACCTAACACATATATGAGCCCTTCTCCGGTCAATAGGCAATAGCATTTTTTTGGCTGCGTAGCAGCCAATGCTCTCGAACAACAAAGTCGTCTACTTCGCTCTGTCATTTCCGCCATTAAGTCATTGCTTACGGCAAACACATATAGAAGGTCTCTTACAGCGATCTCACCGCTGCCTGCCAATCCTGTGACAGGGCCATTAGACATGACTTCCCGTTCCCACGCAGGAGCGTGGGAACGAGTTATAGAGAGTGACTTTTCCGTGGTCATCCACCGCGTGAAGAGAAAAGTGGTGCTCGGTGCGATCAACGCCAAAAAGAATTGAGTAGACATGGTTACCTCCGATATTAAAGGCCACATCTAAGTGTGGCAGATCTTTAAGAGGGGGAATCCATGTCATTCGTTAGCATTACAAACCACCAAAGTAAGGAGAATTTAATGGAAACTTTCAAAGCATCAGTTCAATACAACGACCTAAAAGGTAGCGCGGCAGCTGATCGCGCCGATATGACTGATGCCGCCAAGTGGTTAAAGGATAACGGCCATATAAACGATGAGTTTGTTGTGGGCATTTCAATGTGGGCTGGTGAAAACCATGGTACACATGAAGATCCGGTAAGCGTCAAGTTCTTAGTCACAGAGTTAGTTGGCTACGATAATATCCCAGAAATGCTCGAAGCCTCTGGTGAGCCTATTCAGGTTAAAGAAATTCGCGTTGACATGAATATTGCTGATTTCTTCGCACTCTTTAAGCGTTTCGAAGTAACTCTCTCAAATGGCGGCTTGATTGAAGGTAAAACATATACATCGAGTTAAAGAATAATGCTAACAAGGCCAGCCAAACCGCTGCGCGCTTTGCCTGCCCCTGCTGGCGGCGTTAGGTGTCATAAAAAGGAGAAATTCATGGAACACGTAGATTTATTTCCATTGTTACACAATAGGATGAATAAAGAAGAGGAATCAGTTCCCGAATATATTGGTGAATTTGATGGAGTATCTTCGTTGCCCAAAGGAGATTATCCAGCCATTTACTTTTGGGTTGATCGCGATAATTCAAATAGTGTCAGACTCTCCTTTAACACGCCAAAGCTTGAACGTTGGTGTATGGAAGAGGCAGTAGCCAATGGCTTTAACGCAGATTCGATCGAACCAAATGTAGAGCAAGCTCTGGCTACATTGCAACAATGTTAGTACACCAGCTTTTGAAGCCATGATTGCAGAGATGTTAAATTCTGAACTTGACTCACCAAACCCAGAAAATTCACAAGTAACAGAGTCTTCTAAACCTAAACAGTGGTGGAGGTTTTGGTGAAAAACACCTAACAAAACGCTTTAAATCTGATTCGCAAACGCGCGCCATTTTCGCTTCGCTCTAATCTTGGCACACGTTCACTCACAGTTTAAGCGGGCGTTAAGCGTACAAAATTAGACGACTTGGAGGTAACGGTAGGTATTGAAGCGAGAGCAGTGATCTCGTTCGGATTGGAAGTGAATATTGAAATGAAAGCGAAAGCCATAATGGAGGTAGTCATGGAAAATCTGATCGTATTTACTACATGCGTTTGGTGCGGGGTGGCGTTTCTGCGGGCCTGGTGGGACACTTTCAATCCGAGCGAGAGATCAGTAATTGTGAATTGCCTTCCCGATCCAGGAGAAACGAGAGGAGGTTCGATTCCTTCTCCCCGCACCATAATTTACGTAGCGCGCTTTGTAGCAGTAGCGCTTAACAAGGCCAGTCACGGCGACGGATTTTTCTTTGCGGCTGCGCCTAAATTACAAAGCCGCGCGTGCTGGCGGCGTTAAGTGTATCTAATGGATGATCGAGCATTTTTAAAACTTATTGAGTTCCTACAACAGGTCCCAGCAATTGATGGATCTGTAACCCTCCCTGTTTTAG